>NZ_CAWPKW010000275.1:0-42524 GCF_963888615.1 Brasilonema octagenarum UFV-OR1
TGGCGGTGTGCTTAAAGGGGCGATTGCGCGGAGCGCAGACGCCTGCATGCGTATCACTTAAACAATGTCATGCTATACCAGTACCCGAGTTAAATTTTCAACGACAAGCTAATGATTTAGACAACTAAACTCAGAATATTAAAGATCAGGTGCGACTGCGTTTTCCCCCTTTTTGTCTGGCTGTAGAACTATCATTCTTCCAAAAAATGGCAATTAACGCAAAATTTTTTATAGTGTTGATAATAACTGTAAAAGTCACCCATTCAGGTGAAGTCATAACGAAGTCTTGACCAATAAGATGAAGATATATTAAGCTACTGTATATTTTAGATGTTTACATAGTCATTGATTTATTAATAACTTTATTTTCAAAAGCCTTCTAAAAATTGTAAAAACTCCAAATTATTCGTTTTGCTCTTACACTGAAAGACGCTGATATCAAGCTATTATCATGACAATCTATTATGACTACATACTTAGAAACTCCTGTAATTGATAAAAAAGTTAAGCACCCAGCACGCTGGTTGATTGGTTTAGTAGCAGCTGGAGTATTGGTGATTGGTGCAACCACAACATACACATTTGTCAATCGGGGGACAAGCAAACAAGACATAACTGCACTGACTGTCCCAGTAGAAGCCAAAGATGTGACTGTGCGAATTTCTGCTAGTGGTATAGTGCAGCCTGTTCAAAGCGTGAATATCAGCCCGAAAAACTCTGGAACTCTGGTACAGTTGTATGTTGAACAAGGCGACAAGGTTACCCAAGGGCAAATTATTGCCAAGATGGACAGTGCAGATATTCAAGCACGAATCGCTGAGGCTCGTGCAAACTTAGCACAGAACCAAGCACAGTTGGATCAAGTCGTTGCTGGGAATCGTCCTCAAGAAATTGATCAAGCAAAAGCACGTTTAGCACAAGCAGAGGCACAACTCGCTCAAGCGCGTGCAGGAAATCGTCCTCAAGAAATTGCCCAGGCACAAGCTCAAGTAGATGCCGCTCAAGCAAAGGCTAAATATACAACCGAACAACTCAAGCGTTACCAATCTCTCTACCAGCAGGGAGCTGAGAAAAAACAATTGCTTGACCAAGCCATAAGTGAAGATAATGCTGCTAAGGCGAGTTTGCTAGAAGCTGAAAAACGCCTATCTCTACAACAAATTGGCACTCGTTCTGAAGAAATTTCTCAAAAAGAAGCAACAGTTGCTGAATCACGAGCAGCTTTGCAATTATCACAAGCAGGTTCCCGTCCTGAGGAAATTGCCCAACGTAAAGCAGCTGTTGGAGCTGCTCAAGCTAAGTTAAAAACAGAGCAAGTAAATTTAGACAATACGATTATCCGCGCTCCCTTTTCCGGAATTGTCACCCAGAAGTACGCCAATGTTGGTGCGTACGTCACACCAACAACTTCCGCTTCCTCAAGTGCATCGGCAACTTCTAGTTCTGTTGTTGCTGTCGCACGCGGCTTAGAAGTTCTGGCGAGTGTCCCAGAAGCTGATATAGGTAGAATTAAGCAGGGGCAGCAGGTAGAAATTGTCGCCGATGCCTATCCTGATCAAGTATTTAAAGGTCATGTGCGCTTGATTGCTCCTGAAGCAGTCAAAGAAGAAGGTGTCACATTGTTCCAGATACGAGTTGCAATTGATACAGGTTTAGACAAACTGCGTTCTGGTCTGAACGTGAACATGACCTTTTTAGGTGAAAAAGTACAAGATGCCTTACTCGTGCCAACTGTAGCAATTGTGACAGAAAAGGGTAACACAGGTGTCTTAGTGCCAGATGCAAAGAATAAACCCCAGTTTCGTCCTGTGACAATTGGAGCACAGGTCAAAGACCAAACTCAGATTTTAGAAGGAGTTAAAGGGGGCGATCGCATCTTTCTCAACCCACCTGCAGATTACATGATTCAGAAAAAGCAGGAACAGGAAAAGAAATGAACATCCTTGAAAGTATGAAGATGGCAGGTAAAACCCTGGTGTCGAATAAGTTACGTAGCGCCCTGACGATGCTGGGTATTGTGATTGGGAATGCCTCAGTGATTGCCATGATTGGGGTTGGTGAAGGAGGGCAAAAGTTTGTCAACAAGGAATTGCAGTCCCTAGGACCAAACATCTTGTTTGTCATTCCTGGTAATCGTGAAACTCAGCGTATTAGCAGGAAAGTGTCGAAAAATCTAGTGTTGGAAGATGCGGAGGCGATCGCCTCTCAAGTGCCAACAGTAGCAGGAGTCGCGCCGGAGTTAAATGGCAGATATGTAGCCAATTACCGTAACAGAAATACCAATGTCAACATCATTGGCACAACTTCCAGCTTTCCCAAAGTACGGGACTTTGATACTGCCAAAGGTCGGTTTTTTACCGACATTGATATAAAGCGCAATAATCAAGTTGTTGTACTAGGTGCCAATTTAGCAGAAAGATTATTTGGTACTAGTAACCCCATAGGTCAGCAGTTGCGAATCAAAAATGCTAGCTTTCAAGTTATTGGTGTCCTAGAAGCTAAAGGCTCAAGCTTGGGAGCTGATTATGACGAAGCAGCATTGGTGCCAATCACAACCTCAGCAAATCGACTTGTCGGACGGAATTCTCCCTATGGCATTGCGTTAGATTATATTGTTGCTTCTGCTCGTGATAGCAACAGTGTTGATGCGGCAGAATTTCAAGTCACCAATTTGCTACGCCTGCGGCACAAAATTATCAGCGAAGATGACTTTACCATCCGTACTCAAAAGGATGCTTTGCAAACTGTTGGTCAAATCACAGGTGCTTTGACAATTATGCTGGCTGCTGTAGCAGGTATCTCCCTATTTGTCGGCGGTATCGGCATCATGAATATTATGCTCGTCTCCGTTACTGAACGCACTCAAGAAATTGGTTTACGTAAAGCTATTGGTGCAACTCAGCAAGATGTTCTGTCACAGTTCATCATAGAAGCGATCATTCTCTCAGCAGCAGGTGGGTTAATTGGCACTGCGATTGGTGTGAGCGGCATTATGGTAGTATCAGCCTTGACTCCACTAAAAGCAGGAATTTCTCCTGTAGCAATTGCCCTTGCAGTTGGTGTTTCTGGTGGTATTGGTTTATTCTTTGGTGTTGTACCTGCACGTCGTGCGGCTCAACTCGATCCAATTGTAGCGTTAAGAAGTGCTTGAAGAAGAACTCAGTTGTCAGAACGCAGAACTCAGAATCAATTGGAAAGGGAAGGCAGCTAACCAATTGTAGACACCCCCGTTAACTGTCGTTATTTAAACCCCAAGACGAGTTACCCAGTCGTACAGAAGTTCATTCTGACTTCTGACTCAGGAGTTGCTGAGTTCTTTTTGTTAAAAGAATTTAAAACTGAGCAGGTGACTAGAGCAGCATTGCCCTATTAGGTAAACTGATAGTGGGTTAGGTTAAATTCGGTTAAAAATTTATATGCCAAATACTTTATCACTGACTGACTCCCGCGTTCCCAATCCGGGAAATCAACCAGTGATTATTCGTTTAGAAAATGTTTTTAAAGTTTACGGTAGTGGCGAAGCTGAAGTGCGAGCACTCAACGGTGTTAATCTGACTATAGAGGAGGGTGAATACTGTTCAATCATGGGACCATCTGGTTCTGGTAAATCCACGGCAATGAATATCATTGGTTGCTTGGATCGCCCCAGTTCGGGACATTATTACCTGGATAAGCTTGATGTCGCCCAAATGAAAGATACAGATTTAGCAGAAATTCGCAATAAAAAACTGGGATTTGTATTCCAACAATTTCACCTTTTACCTCAGCTGAGCGCTTTAGAAAATGTAATGCTGCCGATGATCTACGCTGGTGTGAACGGTAAGGAACGACGTGATAGAGCCGCAGAAGCTCTCAAGCGAGTAGGCTTAGAAAAGCGTCTGAATAATAAACCAACTCAACTATCTGGTGGACAGCAGCAACGGGTGGCTATAGCTCGTGCCATTGTAAACCGTCCAGTCTTACTCCTCGCCGATGAACCGACAGGCGCACTCGACTCGCGCACAACCCAAGAAGTATTGGATATCTTTGGTGAACTCAATGCCAGTGGTATCACTGTTGTGATGGTAACCCATGAACCCGAAGTTGCTCGTCAAACACAGCGTGTTGTTTGGTTTCGTGACGGTGATGTTGTACACTCTCACCTGAGTCCATCTGATCTGGGTCATTTGGCGGTGTCTTAGCTTGTGAATACTACTCCATTGATGCAATAACATTGAGCTTATGTGCAATCGCGATACGCGGAGCGTCAAGCCTATGACTAACGTCACGCTAGTCCCTAAGAGGGACGCTCTTGCAACGCTATCGGCTTATCGCCTTTTTTTGATATAGCCATAGCCAGTCAAGTTAGGACGTAGAGTATAAAGGATATTTATTACTTCACTTGGATCATTGACGCTTCGGCAATCCAAGTCGTTCTCAAGCAAGCAGCGTCCTAATGAAGATGACTATGGCTATAGCTCTATGTGTTGTACTTCATTTACTTGCAATGTGCTGTAATTTCTCTTTAAGGTTATTTTACATACCAAACTTAGGCCTATCAGAGTTTGATCATTAATATCGACCACCAAGAGAAAGAGTTTTAAAAAATGCAAAAATAGACTTTTATCTACCTTTTAATAGAGGTAAAAATCTATCCACAGATGCCAAGAATGGAAGAGTTACTCTTGATACAATACCAGATTGATAAAGAAAAACTTGCAGGAGTTAGTCATGCCTGACGAAGTGAAGCCCAATCCATCAGAAGCTCCTACCCAGGATGCACAATTAGCCGCTGAAAACATCGCTAGTGGTGAAGAAAAAGCACCAGGCGTGGATATAGAAGAAGATTATCAAGCTGCACAGCAATTGAGCGTCAGTGGAGTTGATCGCACAGGTGAAGGTGCCAAAGCGGCTGAAGAGGCGACCGCACCTAAGCAGGAAGTGGGTGAATCGGAATAGACAAAAACACAAGCCAAGGAAACTAGTAATCCTGGTGATTACATAGATATGGCAAAAGATGTTGGTGGTTCTAAAACTGAAGCTGTAGCCAACGTTAGTGATGATTTGGTAGAAAAAGTCAAGGAAAAGAGTCAATAAAAGTAATATTGGCTGGATTTGATAACAACATCAACTAAGATAAGTATTCAATCTGTATTCAGCGTTATTTTACTCTTTTCTCATTGATCATATGGGAAAATATTCGGGAGGATTGCTACCTCCCGAATTTGTAATATAAATAATAGTTTCTATTAAGCAGTCAGTTTACAATTCAACTAAAAATTAATGCAATTTATCACCTCTAACAGTTGACTTGGGTGATGAATTATAAAATCTGGATTTTGTTTTGCTAATACTTCTTCTGAGTTGAACCCCCAAGTCACTGCAATCACCTTAATATTTGCTTTCTTTGATGCTTCAATGTCTCTGGTTTCATCTCCTACATAGATAACTTCTTGAGGTTTAATCTGTTTTTGCTTTAATACATTATTAATTATTGTTGTTTTGCCGAAAATTGTCACTCCTGAAGAGATAAACTCAAATAAGTTATCTAAATCATTAACCTTAATAAAAGCTGTCACATTTTCTAGAGAATTAGAGGTGATAATTCCTAGCCTATAACCTTCATTGTTAAGAGCAACTAAAGCTTCTTTAATTCCTGAAATTGGTTCTAATTCTTTAATTTTAGTTTTTAACTCAGTTTTTACTTTTTTGACCAAAAAAGGTATTTTTAAAATTGAAATTCCTGAGTATTTAATGATTTCCCTAGAGCTTAAGTTTCTCAAAAGGCTAAGCTCGTCTTGGGTAATTGGTATATATCCAAACTCTCCAGCTAAACGATTGGCAATACTTACCAAAGCATCTACTGTATCAGCAATTGTGCCATCAAAATCAAAAATAATTACTTTCTGGGTCATTCTTTCGCCTGTGAGAATGCGTCTAAATTAGCACGGGCATTCCGTCGCAACATATCTGGCTTAATCCGTCGCAACGCTGATGCCGAAAATTGTCTATCCCACTCTTGATCTGAGATTTGGGCTAATTCTACCAGCTTGGGCGCAAGATTCCCAGGATACGGTTCAAACTCTGCAACATCTGTTTGTTTAGCAAAACGCTGATTCCAAGGGCAAACTTCTTGGCAAATATCACAACCAGCAACCCAGCCTTGTAAGTGGGATGTTATTGTTTGGGGCAATGTTTCATTGCGATTTTCAATCGTATGGTAAGCAATGCAGCGATTCGCATCGACGACAAACGGTTGAGTAATAGCACCCGTTGGACAAGCGTCAATACAACGAGTACAAGTACCACAGTGTTCTGTATGTGGGCGATCGCTCTCCAACTCCAAATTCGTCAGCACTTCCCCTAAAAAGACCCAAGAGCCATACTCCTGGGTTATCACGTTTCCGTTCTTTGCAATCCAACCAAGTCCAGCTTTTTGTGCCCAGACTTTATCTTGTACTGGACCTGTGTCTGCATAGTATCGTGCTTGAATTCCTTCATCAAGTCCTTGCAGCCAGGTTGTCATTGCCTTAAGTTTTTTGTGCATGACTTTATGATAGTCTCGTCCCCAAGCATATCGAGAAATTTTTGCGTATTCCCTTGTTCCAGGACGTTGATGATCTGTGTAGTAGTTGAGGGCGACACTAATGATCGTTCGCACCTCTGGCATAACCTTACGAATATCTTGGCGCTTAGGATTTGTCATCCATTCCATATCAGCGTGATAACCCAACCCTATCCAAGTTTGCAATTTTTGGGTCTCGTGTGTTGTATTCTCTCCATCTATCGCAGCAATTCCAACCTTTTGGAATCCCAACTCTAGGGCTTTTTTTTTCACCTCACTGCTATTTGTTCGGGGGGATTTATTCATTTACTTTTTTTTATTTGCCCTATAGCATAGTTTTCCTATTCTACACTATTGAGTCAAAGTTGTGACTTACATGGGCGTTGGTCTACTAACACGCTAGATGATTTGTGCTCGCCTAGAAAATATACCTCAAAAGTAGCTTTCGAGTCTGGTTGCTTTTGTATTTCAATGAATGAATTGTTAGCTATCGTCATACAGGTAAATTTATGACAGATAATGAATCTACACCCACAAAAGTAGAGGAAAAATTCCAGATTTCGGGAATTACAGAACCAACTCTGCTGGATTACTTTCAAACTTTGAATGCAGGAAAATTTGAGGAAACAGCTGCTTTGTTTGCAGAAGATGGTGTTATGCATCCTCCATTTGAATCTGGGATTGTGGGACGAGATGCTATTACTCGATATTTACAACAAGAGGCTCAAAACGTGAAAGCTTACCCCCGTGAAGGTGTCGTCGAGACTTTAGAGGAGGAGCAAATTCAATTTCAGGTGACAGGCAAAGCACAAACTTCTTGGTGTGGTGTTAATGTCTTGTGGATATTTATCCTCAATCAACAAAAAGAAATCCTTTATACGAGAATAAAACTTTTAGCCTCTCCCAAAGAATTACTCAATTTGAGGCGATGAGTAAGCACGTGACATCCTCCCTCACCATAATCTTTGATGATGGTGAGGGCTTCCAAGATTTACACCTTGGATTTCCTGGTTACTTTCTTTCAAGCTTTCGCCACTTGCCTAGACTGACCTTCATTAGCCCCCGGTAGCTCGACTGCACAGGCTGTTTAGGTTCCCGTCGGGCAGACGGTACTAATGAGAGTCCATGTATCCCAACGCCATACACTTCGTGTATGGCGTGGGTCTTATAGCTCCCCCAGACCCCTACACAAGATAAAGGTAGCAAAAATTATAATTATTGTTAAATATTTCTGAATTTAGGATTTTAAATGGCTTGGTCTATGCTAATGCAAGGAGAGCGTTATTGTTAAGCCCTGACTTTGGTGGTAATCGGCACACTCATCTTTTGTGGCAGAGCTAGAGCAGTTATTTTTTATGCCGTAGTAGTAATTTTCGGCAAGGTGACTTCTAGCTTCAAACAGTTACCACCTTCAACCTGTAGCTGGTACTCCACGTTGTCCATCAGACGATGCATGATTAGCCAACCGTAGCCACCTTCTTGTTGATCAGTAGGATTTGGGGGCGAATAATCAGATAAATCGAAGCCTTTGCCATGATCCCAAACTTCCAATGCAATTTCCTGGTCTTTCAATTCTAAACGAATGAGAACTGGTAATAGTGGTTGATCTTTATGGGCATGACGTACCACATTAGAGTAGGCTTCCACCAAAACTAAGCGCAAGCGACTTGATTGCTTTGACCAATCAACTGAACCTTTAAACTGAACTTCCAAGCAACCGACCAACCAGTTTTCTACGATGGTTAAAAACTTTAAGTCACTTGGTACATGAAGCTCGCTTTTCATCACTTACAAAACCTCCAGCGAAAGTATAGTTTGGTCATCTTCTTGGACTCGGTTGTCTGCTTGAATACGCGCTAGTAAGTGGTTAAGATGAAGTGGTTGAGCTTCTATCTTAAGCAGTTGCCACAGACCCTCTTGATTCAGCATAGAACGGTTGACTCGCTGGGCGCTATCGACGAATTGTGCACCAAAATCTTTAGTATTTAATACTTCTGCTTCAGTAACACCATCACTAGCTAGCAGCAGGATATCTCCGGGAGCAAGAATCAACTGACTAGACATGACCTGCCATACAGGCAAGATACCCAGAGGAACGCTACGTACCTTGAGATATTTGGGTTTTGTTTCTACAGTCTCTCGGTATGACCAAACCAAGGGATATATATGTCCTGCGTTAGCATAAACTAGTTCCCTGGTATTGGGAGTATAGCGAGCTAAGACGACGGTGATAAAACAATTGTTGCTAATCAAATCATCGCTGAGAGTATGGTTGAGATTTTGCATAACCACATTTGGTAGAGGCGGTGATTCCTGAGACAACTCTCGGCGCAACACTGAGATAGCACTAGCCATGAACAAAGCCGCTGGGACACCCTTACCAGAAACGTCTCCCACAGCCAACCACAAGTCTCCTTTAGGATGGACAAACACTTCAAAAAAATCGCCTCCCACTTCACGAGCAGGGTAGCAACAGGCTTGTACCCTCACACCCTTGATGTCCGGCATCGTTTGACGGAGTAGGTTGTTTTGAATTTGGCGAGCTACTTCCAACTCAGCGCGGATTTGCTCTTGCTTGTGATGAAGACGTTGGTAAAGTTTTGCTTGAGAGAGCGCAAGAGCTGCTTGTTCAGCAACACCTGTTATGAGATCGATATCTTCTTGTTGCCAAGAACGAGCGTGGTGATGCTGCTTGAGAGCAAGAACAGCAAGCACATTTTGCTGCCATGTTAGAGGCACAACCAATTTCTGACAAGCTTTCTCATCATGTATGCTTAGGACTTTTTGTGATTGACGGGTTTCAAGAACTTCGCGAATCAAAAGATTTAGGCCTAAATCACAACTCGAATCTGGGAATTTTGGATCTTGGTAGCAGAACTGATCTGGTGTTAGGCGATCGCCCTCCACAGGTCTGAGCACGCAATAACTGGCTTCAAAAGTCTGTCCCACTGTTGCGACAATTCTTTGTAGCATACTGTTGTAGTCCAGAGACTCTCGAATAGCTGTTGTGACTGCATTAAATAAAGATTCTCTGCGCAAGGCGCGACTCAACTCTTGTGTGCGTTTTTTCACGACTCGATATATATCAGCTGCTTGCTCAACAACTGCTTTGAGTCGCTCGGGCTTCCAAGGTTTAGTGATGTACTTGAAGACCTGACCAGAGTTTATCGCCTCTACTAAATCTTCGACATCAGTAAAACCAGTGAGTAAAATCCGAATTGTATCAGGAAAGTGCTCTACAGTTCTACCCAGAAATTCCGTGCCATTTATTTCTGGCATTCTTTGATCAGAGATAATCACAGCCATCTCACCTTCTTTGTCCAAGATATCTAAGGCAGTGAGGGCATTACTTGCTTGATATACCTGAAAATCTCGCCGAAAAGTACGGTAGAGTAAATGTAGGTTGTCAGGCTCATCATCCACCACCATGAGCTTAAGCTTTCCTGTCTCTATCTCAGTCATACTTAATTTGACTTTCCAAAGACTTTGATACTAACCCAATTATTTGCTATTGCCATGTCATCATTAAAATACACTCGACAAAAGCAAAAGTAAATAAAATTTCTCCTATTTAAACTCATGATTTCTCGAATTTTTCCAAATTTTCTCTAAATTCTAGTAACTCTTCTAAGAGTTTTCCAAAGCTGAATGTAAACTCTATCCCACTAGTCCAGAACGTAATGCGCGAACCGCGGCTTGTGTACGGTCATCGGCGCATAACTTGTTCAAAATATTTCGGACGTGTGTTTTGACAGTTCCAACTGTGATGTAAAGTCTTTCCGCGATTAGCGCATTGCTACAACCTTCTACAATCAATTGCAAAACTTCTAATTCCCTTTCTGTTAAAGTGTAAGGATCGATTGTGTCCAGGGGCTGATTTTCTTTTTCTAGGCTACTATCAACAGACATTTGTAAACTAGTTTTATTGTCTAATTTTGTAACTTCAGGCGAGAATGGATTTTTTTGAGCTTGTTGCAATACAATTCGGGCGATCGCTGGATCAATCCAAGCGTTACCGTTATACGTGACTCGCACAGCTTCAAGTAAATTGTCAAACTTAATATCCTTCATACAGTAAGAGTCGGCTCCTGCTGCAAAAGCAGCTAGCACCGCTTCCTTATTATCCTGTAGCGTCAAAATCAATACTTTTGTTGCTAATTCTTCTCCATCAACTGTAGATTTTATCTCGCGTGTTAGTTCAATTCCATCTTTGTCTGGTAAACCAATATCTATAATGGCAATATCTGGTTGTAGCGTACTTAACATTTTTAAACCCTCGACACCATTTGTCGCTTCGCCTACAACTTCAATTTCTTCCTTTTGCTGAAGAGCTGTCCGAATACCTACACGGGTCAGATCATGATCTTCAATCAAAGCAACACGAATTTTAACCATAGTCTATTACCGCCCTTATACTCAAAAGCTGTAAAATTGAGTTTACAAAAAAGTCTGCTGAAGATGCAGTGTAAAGATGCCTGTGGAAAAAGATAACAGAGCTTTTTGAGTTAGACTAACATATAAAGGCATCCCCTTTTTGTCACAGAATTTGATAAGATACTTGCCCGCTTAAGTCTCCACAGCTTGTGTGTTAGATTAAAATACACCCGAGTTTATAATTATCCTTCTTTAACATTAGCTTTAACAATAAAAACACAAACACAAAATGTTTCTCCTGCTTAGGAGTAGTACCTGATATAGATAGATTCTATTGTGCATCCTGAGTTCTATAGGGAGTAGCCTAACATCTAAATAGATACCACAAGTTATGCTGCTTCATTTTTATTGAAACTTAACTGGAGTTCCTTGCCAGCAGACTAGGTTGCGCGTGAAGTCTGCCGGAGAGCATCAATCTTTGTAAAAGCGCGAGTTTCACCTCTTATGAAGTTTTTTTGCTACGGCAAGATTTATAACTCTGACTCGTAAGTTTTTTCCGGCGCAAGTCCTAGATACATATCATGATTTATTTGTACAGTGCGTAAGTTACAATGCTGAGTTTTGATCTACTTTTTGGAATCTCCGTAATTTACCGGAGAGTGCCCTCACAACATCTATTTTGTAAAATTCCCTCACTTAAACTTCTGGAAACAATTTGATAAGCTATTGTTCTATCTATGTAGTTGGTGCGAGGCTCATAAAGAATAGGCTATGTCTAAACTGCCTAGAAAGTTTTCAGTCTTGGGGTTACCAGTTCATGTGACAACTGACTATCCAAGCTGGTTGCTAGAAGGTTTGCAGCAGGGTACAGGAGTTCATGTCGTCACTCTGAATGCAGAAATGACCATGCAAGCAGAGCGGAATTCCTCCCTAGCAAAGATCATACAGACTGCTGAGTTAGTGGTTCCAGATGGAGCGGGAGTTGTTCTCTACCTGCAATGGCTATTGCAGCAAAAAGTCCAGAGAACTCCCGGAATTGAATTAGCAGAAAAACTTTTGCAAAAACTTGGACAGACACAGACTAAGGCAAAGGTCTTTTTCTACGGAGGAGCGCCTGGTGTAGCCGCAAAAGCATCAGAGTTTTGGCTCTCTCAAATTCCAGATTTGGTCGTAGTTGGTACTCACTCTGGCTTTCATTCACAACAAGAAGAAGAACAATTGCGACAAACTCTTGTGCAACTACAGCCACAAGTGATTTTTGTTGGTTTAGGAGTTCCACGTCAAGAGTTATGGATTGCTAATAATCGCCATTTGTGTCCTCAAGCAATATGGATTGGTGTTGGAGGGAGTTTTGATATTTGGTCAGGGATAAAAACTCGTGCTCCTAGTTGGCTAGCAGATAACAATTTAGAATGGCTATATCGGCTATATAAAGAACCTTGGCGCTGGCGAAGAATGTTGGCGTTGCCTGAATTTGCCTTTAAAGCCTTAATTTACCGGTTTTTTCAAGTGTCAGGAGTTGGTGTAACGTCAAATTTGTAAACTATTGTTAGTTGTCCACCTTCCCAATCCTAAATCATTTGTCAAAAATAAGATCTCCGACTTCGTAAAAGTTGTCGGAGATCTGTATCTCTCAATTGATGCGCTACGCGCAGGCACTTTCACACAAATCAAATTGCTATACCTACCAACGATTAAGTACTCAGAAAAATTTTCTACTAGACCTCTCCAAAAATCGATTTTTAGTGCAAGCGTCGTAAAGGTTTCATAGCCATTTTTGGAGAGGTCTACTGCCAAAAAACTTGTTTTGAATTCAAGGTTGCTAGATTTCACCTGGGAATACTGATTGTATTCAATCTCAAATCTAGAACTATTATTCCTCCAATGCTACTATTAACCAAGCGAAAAGCTCCTGAAAAATCCGTCCTGACTCAAAACAGCGAAACAAAACAGCAAAATGGTAATGTTGAATTCATGGTGCAATTGCGCTCTGTGTCGAAAACTTATGCCAATGGTTGTCATGCTCTTGCCAATATAGACTTGGAAGTCAAAAAGGGTGAATTTTTGTTTGTCACAGGAGCAAGTGGCTCTGGTAAATCGACGCTTTTAAAGCTGTTGTATGGGGATGAGTTACCAACACAGGGAGATGTGATTGTTAATGAGTACAATATGGTACCTTTGAGGGGTCATCGCTTATCATTTTTTCGCCGACGCATTGGTGTTGTGTTTCAAGACTATAAACTTATTTCTCGGCGGACAGTGGCGGAAAATGTTAGTCTCGCGCTAAAAGCTCAAGGATACACGCGCAAGGAAATTCAAAGGCGTTTAGAACCTAGTTTGAAACTGGTGGGTTTACATTCCAAAGCAGAATGCTTTCCAAAACAGCTTTCGGGTGGAGAGCAACAACGAGTAGGTATTGCACGAGCAATCGCGGGAACACCACCTATTCTTTTAGCAGATGAACCAACTGGAAACCTTGATCCAGAGAATTCCTGGCAAATCATGCAAATTTTCCAAAAGTTAAATTCTTTTGGAGCAACAGTGATAGTGACAACCCATGATGAACAGTTAGTCCGCAGGTGTAATCATCGAGTGATGCAAATGCAAAATGGGCGGCTTTATCCAAGAACTTAAAGAAGGTGGAAGTTTTCTATTGACATCCTCTCTCAAGCGAACCGAAGTTTGGTGAGGGATTCCAACTGTCTAGTGGAAAAAAGCTCTACAAGAGCCGCAACTGTTCGTTATGTGCCAACGTTCGTCGAATCAACAGGCTCAGGCTGGCTTTGTTCTAAAAAGACACTTGACTCAATATTTAGGCGCATTACCGCCAAATACTATGATTGCACATTTGCTGTTGTTGTTCCCAGGAATTTGGCAAAACCTCAGTTATCTTCTTCTGTATGTGCGCTATACGGAAAACTGGTTACGCAGTCGTAGCCAAGACAAAGCCAGCCTTGTTTTAGTTGTCTGTTATGTGTCCTGCTTAGTCGGGAACACCATGAAAGCTGATTTTATCTTTAAACAAATTCGAGAGAAAATTTTTGGATATCGCTCCCCCATTTACCAACGATCTACCTGTAGCCAAGACCCCAGTACTCTAGCGGCTCTTAATAAGGAAACAAGGATGTAAGGAGATAGATCAAGCATAAAAATTGATCAGATGTCCTACATCCTTACATTTATATTCCGTTATAGATTGACTTGTTAATAACAGAAACTAAAATCATCAATGGTGAATTGACCATCAAAAGCAGAGAAGGTAATACGGTGAATTTCCTTTGCTGATACTGATAATAAAGTGTTGGGAGATCCACCGGAGTCAGAATTAGCAAGATTTGCTCCTGGTAGTACTGTTTGTGTCAGCAGTTGCTGATCGCGAGCGTATGCTGAAAGCACAAGCCGCTGTGAACTGGTGACAAAAGCACTGACAAAATGGACAGGACGTAGAAAAGTTACTTCTATATATCCATTTTTAGGTGCTGCCATTAACACTACCAGGCCAGAATGGGTAGGAAATGCTGGGTTTGAAGGCTGTATTGCGATACAATTCTTAAAAAGAACTCCCCATTGCTCATACTGTCGCTCCACTGCTTCAAAACATCTCAATTCTTCCAAAGTTAAGTAGACGCACGTGGGTACTGATACGACTTTAGTGTCAATAACTTTTTCCACTTGGCTTTGCGAAACTGGAAATTGATTTTGATTTTTAGAATCAAATTCATTACGAGAGAATTTATGGTCTTTTATGGTTGATTTTGTCTGGGATTGAAGACTAGCCTGCTTTGCCACGACACCCCGCTTTGTCATTATCTAGAGAACAGTTAGATGATTAACGACATAAAAATTCATTGGTTTTGATCAGCTGCATAGGATTCTAGGTACAAAAACTAGTTGCCCAGCTAGCAGCATGAAGCACACCCAGGTTTACTTACTTAATATATTCAATGAGTGTTTACACTTTTCTGGACGCTTACTCATATCAGTGATGTTTCTGATAGAGCACTACAACAAATTAATGTTATTTTTGATATAAAGTTATATTTACTACCAGTAATAATTCTGTTTTAAGAGTCTATTTTTCCAGATATCTAAATGCACAAAACAACTTACATTGTAAAAATATTTACATTTTTTATAAAAAATATGTAGATTTTACAGATACTTCATGAGACGTAGGAATGAGGAGTGTGTGAATGTTATCTGTAAGCGTTGGTGAACTACTGAAATAAATTTGGAAATTGGAAGATAATGAAGATAAAAAAGTAGGGGGTTGGGTTTGAAATAGATAACTCCGACTGAGTTACCCATTCATACCCAAGAAATATTTCTCTTTAAGTTGGTGGTAAGTCGCGCTTATCATTAACTTACAAATCTAACTAAACCAGAGCGACTGACCACAAAAGCTCATGGCAGGCATATTCGGTTCATATTTTATGAAGCGGCAGTCGCTCATAGAGGAACCTCCAAAGGCACGCAGGCTCCTCATAACTGGACTGTCTTCTCCTGACTAACAAATGTAAGTTAATTTTCTTTTAATCTGACATCAATAACAGTGGCATTAAAGTTGTAGTTGAAGCCATCTAACTCAATTGGCATTCCAATTTTTACTTTACTATTACCTAGAACTGGTCCTTCGTCAGTGATTTGTGCTTTGCCTGCTAAAGTCAAACGTAAATCTTTACTAAAGCTGTTTGATCTGTCTGGTTCTGGCAATTGTTTAATCGAACCATCAGGTTGAGGAACTAATATAGTTCTGGGTAACTCTTCTACAGATTTAATATCTATTTGACCGTGAGGCTGATTGCGGATAATAACTTTAGTTTTGCCGCCTTTTTCAAATCCTCGCGCGTATAACTGTTTAGTATCGAGTACATTTAATCCCCGAACGATTAAGTCTACCTCGATGGGTACTGTTTTCCCACCAACTTGAGCAACGGAACCGGAACCACCAGGGAAGATAAAGATGCCAACTATCACTAGCAGAATAACAAGTACAGCACCTAAATCCAGGATGTTAATTTTACCGAATAAACGACCTTTGGAATCTATAATAGCCATAAGAAATCTTTCCAAATAAGAGCAAAGTTGCTGATTGTAACAGTATGGTTTATTTAAGCACAGAGGATTCTGAGTTACTGCGTTAGCAGTGAATGTGCTTGGGCGTTACGATCATGCGACAGTGTATCACAACTTCCTAGTTTTAGATGGACTTTTTGCTATTTTAAGTTGCTGTCCCACAGAAGATATATCTTTATGCAACTTACACAGTTAGAAATCCGTCCTATAGTTTTATATTCCTTCAAACCTCTTTTCAAGCCGGATTTGTGATGAATAGGAAACGCTTTTCTATCAATCCCCGTTTTTCTCAAAAACCCTGGTTTTACCCATTCGTTTCGGTAATTGTCGCCACACTCATCTGCTTAGTGACACCTGTGACAACAAGAGCGATTGATGCTGGGCAGTTGTTGCCTTTCATTCTTCAGGGAGTTCAGGTTATTCAATTGTCTAATATGTCTCCTCGCCAGGAAGTTGATATTGGTAAGCAGATTAATGAGCAACTGTTAAGTAGTCAAGTTAAACTTAACCGCAACTCTGCACTTAATCGTTATGTACAACAAATTGGTCAGCGTTTGGTAGCTAATAGCGATCGCCCCGATCTCCCTTATACTTTCCAAGTCGTTGAGGATGACACTATTAACGCTTTTGCCACTCTAGGTGGTTTTGTGTATGTTAACACAGGTTTGCTGAAAACAGCAGACAATGAAGCCGAACTAGCAAGTGTTATGGCGCACGAAATTGGTCATATTGGCGGAAAACACCTTGTTAAACAGATGCGACAAAAAGCACTTGCAAGTGGTTTGGCATCAGCAACTGGATTGGATCGTAACCAAGCTGTGGGGATTGGTGTAGATTTAGCCCTCAATCGTCCTCGTAGTCGTGGAGATGAATATGATGCTGATACTAGAGGATTAAGAACTCTAACTAGTTCTGGTTATGCTCCATCAGGCATGGTTTCCTTTATGGAAAAACTACTAAAAAAAGGTTCTAGCGTTCCGACATTTTTGAGTACTCACCCTGCAACAGGCGATCGCATCAAAGCTTTGCAGAGTGCTATTAACAATCAACCTAGAAGTGGGAGTGCCGGTTTAGATAGTTCTAATTATCAGGCAAACATTAAAGCTTTGCTGAGATAAGTTGTTTTGACTGCTCCTCATGTCCTTTATTTGCTACTAGACTCGTTGCTTATTGCAGCGTCTCACCTCGACTTTAGCTGGATTGACAACAGTCACTGCTTCTTTTAGAGGCAAGGTGCGGAAACGATGATTATAAACATTTGCCTGATAAACAAGTTGATTTGTAATGTCTAGTCCTGTCAGCCACCCACTTCGGGGATGATAAGCGCCAGTATCAATATCTAACCATCCTTGTCCTTGTGCTAATTTACCAGGATTCACGTCAGGTAACGTAAATGTCATAGTATGACCAACAATAATTAGCTTATCAGGAAGATAGGGTTTTTCCATACTGTGAAATTTATCGCGCACCCAGCAAAGCTGTTCTACAGTTTGTTCTGCCATCGGAATTGAGGGATCAACACCCGCATGAGCCAAGAAAATATCTCCTAAATCCAGATGTGTAGGTAAAGTTTTCAACCATTCCAGATGCTCATCAGGTATTGTGGCTTCTTGATAACTGGCTACCGTTGCTTGCCCTCCACTGCATAGCCATCCTTGTACGAGCGAGGTGGAAACGTGTTTGTTGGTAAAAATGTTTAATAACATTTGCTCATGATTCCCCAACAAACACTGGTAGCAACTATTCTTGACAAAACTCACAACTTGTGAACTTTGAGGACCGCGATCAATTAAGTCTCCAAGAAAGTAGACTTGATCATCTGATGTGGGAGCGATCGCTTCTAACAATGTCATTAAACCTTCATAATGACCATGTATATCCCCAATAATAATTCGGCGGTAGCTAGTTGCGCTCATGAGCTTTATGGTTGGATAACTTTACCTAATACTGGTGCTACACTTTAACTGCTGCTAATTTCGTAAATTTGGCTAAAAAAAGCTCAGAAACATAAATGTTAATATCATTGGGACTCATTCAAGTAGGCGTATATAACTACTTTAACTCGCTGTGAGTAAATACCGTTGTATTATGGCAAACAATAAACTCACAGATGTGAAAAGGATCTGGCGCTTGGTACAGTGCCATAGGTAATAACTCACTCCTCACGTAACAACCAAAAGCCACTGTAAGTCATCCCAGAATCATCAGGTTGTACTAACAAAAAATGTAATCCTCGGCTTTGCTGCTTCCGTTGTTCATAAACTTTGCCAGCAGTTGTCACTTCTTTATCTTCAAATGTGCCAACAATCCACCTGTCAACTAAGCCAGCTTCTAATACCAAACCATCAGGTGCGCCAGCAACGTAATTCAACGCCACAGGATGGACTTGTTGCAACCAGCGTGCCAAACGCATTGATTGCCTTCCACCATAAATGACAACACCGGGAACGGGTGTTGTTGATGCTAAACCGAGATTAATAGGTAGGAGATATTCTGGCATTTCTAGAATCGGAATGGGGCGATCGCCAAATATTTCTGCCACATCACCAGCTGTGAGTGAAGCAAAACGCCATTCTTCTCCCCAAAGATTTTCTGGTAATGGCATTGGGGGTGGTTTGTCCAAAGATATAGGATATTGCTTTTCTTGCAACCACTGTTTTAATGCCAAGGTGCGGCGCGTTGGTTCAACACAAATGCCTAAACTGCGTCCAGCTTGTTCTATTAAACTTAAAGACTGAGGACGAAACACTTGAATGACATCTGGGAGTTGTTCAAGCGCTGCTTTGTGAAGTTGAGAACCAACCCAACTTGAAGAAGCTTGTGACTGTAGACAAGTTGCTTGATACTCAAAACTACGAGTCGGATCGCAAATCAGCAACTCCCACATCACTTGTCCAGATGCTTCAGTCTGGGGACGACGATAAAAATCAGCTTGCCAAATTTTCATGAAAGGTACGCATCTTAACAATTCAAAATCACCGAAGATTGGATCGGAGGAAACCTCCGCTCCAACTTCTCTCAAAATTCATGGTTGCTGAGCGTAGTCGAAGCAAAATTCAAAATGAAAGACGGTTTCAGTTTGGGATTTAAACCCCAACTGAAACTGAGGTGCAATGACTTGCACCCTACCTCAACAAAATAACACCTACACTTGTTCAAAACCTGTTTCGTTGACTAGTTCCGAAATCCTAAGCAGACTCAGGTGTTGTACATTGGTGAAAACCATAGATGCTCCTGCGTCTATCAATTTTTCAGCATACGCATCCCGATGTGCTAGTATTTGCTGTACATGAGGTGGTAAAACACCAACGCCAATCCAAGTCCGAGAAGGTTCTTGCAAACGCGCTTGCTTCACCGTGTACATATCAGCTACTGTATCTCCTACATACACTACTGGCGTTAAATGCTTATCATTTTTATTGTCGGAAGACTCTAAGGAACGCACAGTGGCAAAAAGTCCAGTCGGGTTTGGTTTACTTGGTGCATCTTCCATTGCGATTAAGACTGGAGACTTCAACCCAAGGCGTTGTTCCAAAATGTAAGTAGCAGAACCGCGAGTTGCACCACTGAAAAATCCCCAGGGAATCTCAGCTTTTGTTAGTTCCTCTAGATATTTAGAGTCTAGCAATAATGGTTCATTGCAGATATATCCTGTGAATTTGTCGGGATCACATCCTCGATAACGCGATTGAAAAAAGGTGACAATGGCATTGTAATCGAGTTGTAATTGCTCGCGCGTGTAACAGAGAGTTTCAAAATAGCGGTAAGTTAATTCTTGAGATGCTTCCCAATCGTTATTCCAAACACCTTCAGACTTGAGCTGATCTATATCGAGTTGTGTTGGGCGATACGCTCCTTCTGTAAAATGCTCTACAGTATCTGCGATCGCTCGTCGATAAGAACCACTGACATCACGTATAACACCATCAATATCGAAAACCACTATCGCCTTTGGTGAGAGTTGTTCAGTCATAAAATGCGGAGATTTTTGATGAGTTATTAGGAGGCGGTGCTACAACGCGGGTTAAGCGTTTTGTAGCACCTGCCGTTAATTAGTCATTAGTCAATAGTCATTAGTCATTAGTCAATAGCTATTAGTTACAACAAGCAATTTTCCTTTTCATATTTCATTCTCTTGACTTGCGACTTTCCACTCTTGTTTGGAAATTTGGTAGATATTGCGTTACAATAGGCGATCGCAAAGTTAGTGAGTGTTGCCCGGATACTCCCCGGAGGTGTGATTGTCGAAATTTATTTTGAAAATACTGTGGCTAGATGAAAACGTAGCCTTGGCGGTTGATCAAGTTGTAGGCAAAGGCACAAGTCCTTTGACTAAGTACTTTTTCTGGCCGAGGAATGATGCCTGGGAAGAATTAAAAAAGGAGCTAGAATCAAAACACTGGATTACTGAACTAGATCGGGTGGAGTTGCTCAATAAAGCTACAGAAGTTATTAACTACTGGCAAGAAGAAGGCAGAAACCGCCCGATGGCTGAAGCTCAGTTAAAGTTTCCTGAAGTTGCCTTTACAGGTAGCGCCTAGAGTTGCATAGTTCATTCCCCTGTTGTTGAACAAGCTCCGAGAGTTTGTTAGTTTTATCCCTGCTGCCAATAACCTGAGGTTGTGCAACAGGGCTAACACTTATGTGTTATCTGTTTTTCATCACACAAGAACAATTATCGACACACTAAATCTTCTATCTGACTAGCTTGTGTCGGTAATGCCGCAGTTAAAACGTCGCGACTTTCTTGTGTCACTAAAACATCATCTTCAATGCGGATTCCTCGCACATCGGCAAATTGAGATAAGTGCTCCCAATTTACAACATCCTGATACTGGGACCGTACATTCGCATGATTTAGAATCGCTGGAACTTGATAAAATCCTGGTTCAATTGTGACTAACATTCCTGGACGTAAGGGGCGATTTAAACGCAGGTAGCTTAAACCAAAATGATTGCTCCTTGTACGTCCCTCTTCATAACCTGCTAAATCTCCCAAATCTTCCATATCATGAACATCTAAACCCAACAAATGACCGATTCCGTGGGGAAAAAATAGCGCATGGGCGTTGATTTCGACTAAATCTTGCGGATTTCCTTGCAAAATGCCTAAATTGACCAAGCCCTCTGCAATGACAGTACAAGCGAGTAAATGTAATTCTTGATACTCAACGCCAGGGCTTACCTTAGCAATACAAGCATCATGAGCCGCTAACACAATATCGTAAATATCTCTTTGGGTAGATGAAAACTTACCACCTAGTGGCCAAGTACGTGTGACATCACCTGCCCAGCCTGTCTCTGTCTCAGCGCCAACATCAGCAAGTATCAAGTCGCCCGGTTGCAATGAGTGGTGATATTGCTCGTTGTGTAGAACTTCTCCGTGAACAGTGACGATACTGTTGTAGGAAGTCGTCATGTTATTGGCGATGATCACTTGTTCCATCGCGGCACGAACTTGTGCTTCAATTTGAGCATGAGTTGTAGCCTTCATGCCAGCTTTGTGTGCTTCTACAGTCACAGCGGCGGCTTTGCGTAATTCAGCTAATGCGCCATCGTCGTGAATCAGCCGTAACGAGATGATTGCTTTGGCTAACTCCAAGTCAATGTCTTGTGGTGACTTCAGCGGCAAAACCCATCTATTCAAAAGTTGGGACTGTTGTGTCCAAGTGGCGGCGTCCTGTACAGCAATTGTTGCGGCTTCTTCTGTCCACAATTCTAATTCTGCCATTGGCTTAGCAACGTCTGCTCCAATTATTTGAGCAATTTCCTCACGATCAGGCATTTGTCCATGCCAAAGAGCGCTTTCTGGTTGAGGATCATCCATAAACAGTTCTAGCTTACCCGCACTCAGGCGAATTGCTGCGTTTGGCAGTCCAAGTCCTGCAAAGTAGAGGAAATGACTGTTTGCACGAAATGGAAAGACGTTTGCTGGATAATTACGCGGACTGGTAGTTCCTGACCAAAGAATTGCCGGAAAATCAATCAGGCTGGCGAGTCGTTGGCGTCTGTCGCGTAGAGTTTCGATGAGGGAGCTAGAGGTTTTCAATATCATAATCTTGAAATTAAAGCAAATGTTTCAAATTTTTGTCAGTTTCCAGAGCAAATGAAGATTTTTCAACAGCGAAAATTTTGCTTAAGATTACGTTGAAATAAAGATATCAATGAGCGTATTTCTCACACAAACCAAAGGCGGAAGCCCACGAGGAGGTGTGAGAAATCCCGATTTCTCACACCTCCGTCCTTCAGGCGTGGGAGGAAGCCGACACGACTTTAGTCGCCGTCCAGAAATCCTAAAATGCATAATTGTACCCGTCATTTTTGTGAATGTGTGTGCAACATTTATAACTAATACCTGACACCCTTCCAGATTTAGTAGATATGTCGAAACTACCACTCTTGCGGCACAAGACACGACCTACGTATTTACCCGTCTTCTTCCCAGACTCAACGACGGCTTTAACAATGTCGCCAGTTCTAAACCCGAAGTGAAGCACTTTGCGCTCATGATGACGTGTCGAAAATCCGTATTTATCGGTTCCGCACATCTGCCGTGTTCCGTGTCCAGTCGCCTTAAGCAGGAGTGGCTTAACGTATTTGACGACCAGAGTAAGCGTGGAAAGCCCAACACAAGCCGCATCAATCCAATGGGTCTTATCTAAACCTTGTTGGGTGCGATTGAACTTAGTTAATCCTCCGCTGCCCGTCTCTACAGGTAACTCCGTTGCTTTGAGTACCTCCAGCAACT
Organism: Brasilonema octagenarum UFV-OR1; assembly: GCF_963888615.1. Lineage (NCBI taxonomy): Bacteria > Bacillati > Cyanobacteriota > Cyanophyceae > Nostocales > Scytonemataceae > Brasilonema > Brasilonema octagenarum. The sequence goes on from NZ_CAWPKW010000275.1 coordinate 22,743, forward strand.
TGAACCGAGTAGCATTGACTGCTGTAGTGTCGGCAAGTGGTTTCTTAGCTTGCGACAATATCTTCTTGAGCAAGTCAGGCTTGTTTTTCAAGAATAGCTCAATTGGCTTGTTGCCCTTTTTCAAATTGCACTTTTCACACGCCAAGCATAGATTACTAATGCGGTTAGAACCACCTAGTGAACGTGGGTGAATATGCTCTATTTGCAGTGGAACATCTTTAATCTTGCAGTAAGCACATTGACGGAGCCACTTATCAAGCAAGTACTCTCGCGTCTCATAACCAGCAAGTGTGCCTTGCTGATATTCCTTGCCGCTAATCTCCGGATTTTGGATTAACTGCGTGTCAAATTTCACTAACTCTTGGGAAATGCCAGTAATCGGTGCTAGCTTGCATAGTCGTTTTACCCAAGTCTCAATGTTGTACACACGGCTCATGAGACTAGGTGGCAACCATCCTTTTGGCTTCGTGCGGTTATTGAATCTTGGAGCACGGTAACGAGTTTTGCGGTTGCGCCGACTTCTGCGTAGTTGGCGACGGGATATCAAAGATTCCCGAATAGCAAAGCCTCGGTGTTGCAATTCGGCAGCCCACACAACCTCTCCCGTTTTATCGTTAAGCAACGCCAAACCCGTTGTTTTTGCGCCTGGGTCAATTTTGAATCTTAATGGTTGAACGGAAACCTCAGGTCGTGATTCTTTTAAAATCAGCGTGAATGGGAAGCGATATAAGATTGCGGCTTTATCGTTTCTCAGTAGTTGCCTTGCTTGCGCTGGGTGGATTGGATCTAATGGTCTTTTGTTGGTATCAATTACAAGTACTTTGCTCATACGAGCCTCCTTTCGACTACGCTCAAGGCAAGCCTTTCGGGTGATGTTAGCCTGGACAATGTTATCGGTCGGTACTTTCTATTGCGGCACTGAGTTTAACCCTTTACGTCTGTTTAACCGTTTCGTTCTAGTATCCTGGAACTGGCTTTGTATTCCGGAGTAGGTTCTTTAACACTTACCGATAACGTAGTACGCGGGGTACTTAGTCGGGTCAACTAGGGCTTACAACGACTTGGTCGCTGGAAGCCCACGGCTTCTGGCCGTGGGTGTTGACTATATTTGTATAGCGTATTTGTTTTTTCAAAAAATGTCTCTTAAACAAAAAGTAAACGTCAGTCCTATCTCATCCTCTAATTGGTCTATTGAGCAATTGCCTGGATTGAGTCAGCAAGAGCAAGCCCAACTGCAAAACTGTGGAATTACAACCACAGCCGCACTCGTTAAACAAGGGAAAACACCTGCGGATAGGCTAGTGCTGGCAAATAAATTACATATCCATCTTCAGTATGTGAATAAATGGGTAGCATTGGCTGATTTAGCTCGTATCCCCGGTGTCGGAACACAATATTGTGGATTGTTGCTGCATGCTGGTATTGCTTCTGTGGTACAGTTAGCAGCTACCCCCATTCACAGATTGCACCAACAACTTCTGCGTTTGGTGGTAGCAACCATGCAACGACGAGATTTGTGTCCTTCGATTGAGCAAGTTCAACAGTGGAGTCAACAAGCGAAAACAGTACTGAGTAATGAGCGATGAACTTAGTACGCAAAACAAGAAATTGTTGACTGTTGACTGATTACTCTGTTGCCAAGACTCCATTCAGGAAGATATCAGCTAATCCTTCTGCCATTTGCTGCATTTGTTGGGGTGAGGCGTTTGGTTCCATAAGGGTGTTGTTGGAAAAGCCTGCAACGGCAAACATTCCTAGAAAAACCTTGGCGACAAGTTTGGCATCCATGCGACGATAGATTCCTTTATCCATTGCAGTTTGAAAGAATGCCTCGCCAACATCAGTCATTTTGGCAATGACTTCAGACTGGATGCGATCGCGCAAGTCTGGGTGAAACTGTGCCTCCATAAAACAAACCCGCATCAAGTCCGCGTTTTTTTGCATATTCCACATCCGGCGACGCATAACCTGAGCGACAGCCTTATAACTCCCCATTTCACTCAATTCTGTGAGCAAGTCTGTCAGAATTTCCACCCACCCTTGAGTTGCAACCTCTATCAAAATCGCCTTTTTATTGGAAAAATGACGAAACAGCGTGCCTTCAGCAACTCCTGCTGCTTGTGCCAAGTCGCGGGTGGTTGTGCCATCAAATCCTTGAGACGCAAACAGTCGTCTTGCCGCATCTAGAATGCGGGTGCGTGTTTGTGTTTCTGAAGATGGAGGAGCATTAAAAATTCGCATAAAAATTATGATGATATCGCTGGAATAGAATGTGTAGCATTATTGTCTAATTTAAATGCAATAACAATGGAAAGCTTAATACAAGATTAAGACCTTGTTGACTGACGATGCCAACTCGTATACTCACTTTTCCCCGCAAAGGGATGAAAACACTTTATCTGAGGGTATTTTGACGATAAGCCGTCTTACCGCATCTGGAATGCGGGCGCATGTTTGTGTTTCTAAGAATAGAGAAGAATAAAAATTCCTATAATCACAGCTATAGTGAAATATCCGGAACAGGATGTGTTGCATGATTGTCTAAGGTTTAATGCAAGAACGACAGAAAACTTAATACAACACTAAGACCCTCTTGACTGACTAAACTGTTTATATTGTCAAGCGAACTTTACTTTTTTTTTCGTGTATGCACAAGCCCAACCACTCATACCAGAGGAAACTTAAAAACAAGGCAAGTCAACTTTTCGTATCTTTTGTTATAGCAGTTCTTCTTTGGTGGGAGTTACTACCGGGAGTTGCTTTAGCACAAACTCAGACTCCAGCGCCTACTGAAAACTCGATTCAACCTTATTTGAATCGGGTGATGAAGCAATTGAGTGAGTTCCGCCTCGACAATGGTTTGAAGTTCATTGTCTTGGAAAGACATCAAGCTCCTATTGTTTCTTTTCTAACTTATGCTGATGTCGGTGGTGTGGATGAGCCAGATGGAAAGACTGGTGTAGCTCACTTTCTGGAACATTTGGCTTTTAAAGGTACGACGCGTATAGGTACTTCTAATTACCAAGCCGAAAAGCCACTACTTAACCGTTTGGATCAATTGGCAGAGCAAATTATAGCAGCAAAAGCGGCTAATAAAAAAGATGAAGTTGCTCAGTTAGAAGCCCAGTTCAAGAAAATAGAAGCACAAGCCGCTAAACTCGCCAAGCAAAACGAATTAGGACGAATTGTGGAACAGGCGGGAGGCGTGGGTTTAAATGCCAATACCTCCACGGAAGCGACTCGTTATTTTTATAGCTTTCCTTCTAATAAGTTGGAACTGTGGATGTCGTTGGAATCAGAAAGATTTCTTGATCCTGTGTTTCGGGAGTTTTACAAGGAAAAAGATGTCATTTTAGAAGAGCGACGTATGCGGGTGGAAAATTCTCCCATCGGAATCATGATGGAAAAGTTGATTGATACATCTTTCAAAGTCCATCCCTACAAGCGTCCAGTGATTGGTTACGACCAAGATATCCGTAATTTAACACGGGAAGATGTCCAGAAGTTTTTCGATGCGTACTATGTCCCCAATAATTTAACTATTGCTGTGGTTGGTGATGTCAAGTCCGCTGAGGTTAAAAGACTAGCACAAATTTACTTTGGGCGTTATAAGGCAAAAGAAAAAGGCGTTGCTCAAATTTCTGTAGAACCGAAACAAACACAACCCCGAGAAGTGAGTGTTGAACTACGCTCTCAACCCTGGTATCTGGAAGGTTATCATCGTCCCGCAATGACTCATCCAGATCATGTGGTTTATGAAATTATTGGTAGCTTGCTCAGTAGTGGGCGTACGTCGCGACTGTATAAGTCTTTGGTGGAAAAGCAGCAGTTAGCGCTCACGGCACAGGGTTTTAGTGGATTCCCAGGAGATAAGTATCCTAATTTGATGTTGTTCTATGCTCTCACAGCTCCGGGTCACACGGTTGATGAAGTGGCTGTGGCTTTGCGTCAGGAAATTGAGAGGTTGAAGACAGAGCCAGTTTCTGAGACTGATTTGAAGCGGGTGAAAACACAAGCGCGAGCAAGTTTGTTACGCATACTTGATTCCAATATGGGAATGGCACAGCAGTTGTTGGAGTATGAAGTGAAAACTGGCTCTTGGCGGAATTTGTTTAAGGAGTTGGATCAAATTATAGCTGTGACGCCTGCTGATATTCAACGGGTGGCGACAGCGACGTTTACAACGGAAAATCGTACAGTTGGTAAGATTTTGTCGAAGCAAAGTTGATTGACGGATAAGAGGAATGAACCGCTAAGACACGAAGGGCACGAAGGAAGAGATATGAAGAGATTTAGGGGTAGAAGGGATAAGAAAAGGATGAGACGTCTTTACTCGTTGCTGGTTTGTTTTGTGTTGGTTGGATTGTTATGCTTTGGAGTATACAACACATCTTGGGCGGCGACGGCGGCAAAGCATTACACAGAGTTGCAACTTCCACCATTACCTCAGGTGAAGATACCGAAGTATGAACGGTATGTGATGAAGAATGGCATGGTTGTGTATTTGATGGAGGATCATGAGCTACCGTTGGTGAGTGGTTCGGCTATAGTGCGTACGGGCGATCGCTTTGAACCCGCAGATAAAGTTGGCTTGGCTGGGTTGACAGGTGTTGTGATGCGTTCTGGAGGAACAACCAAGCATACACCGGATCAACTCAATCAGATCTTGGAACAACGCGCGGCAATGGTTGAAACTGGCATTGGTGAAACTGCTGGTAATGCTAGTTTTCAGTCACTCAGTGAAGATTTGGAAACGGTTTTTGGGTTGTTTGGTGAAGTTCTGCGCGAGCCAGTTTTCGCGCAGCAAAAGTTGGATTTGGCGAAAACACAGTTGCGGGGTGCGATCGCTCGTCGCAATGACGATCCAGATGATATTGCAAGTCGGGAATTTCAGAAATTGATTTATGGTAAAGACAGTCCCTATGCTCGCACTCAGGAGTATGCAACGCTGAAGAATATTTCCCGTGAGGATTTGATCAAGTTTAAGCAGCAGTCTTTTTATCCCAATAATATGATTTTGGGAATTGTGGGGGATTTTGACTCTAAGAAAATGCGATCGCTGATTCAAGCTCAGTTTGCTGACTGGAAACCCAATCCCAATTTGGTTAAACCTCAGTTACCCAAAGTGTCGGAAAATAAACAAAGTGGTGTGTTTTTTGTCAATCAGCCACAACTGACTCAAAGCAATATCTTGATTGGGCACTTGGGAGGACAGTTTAATAGTCCTGATTATCCAGCGCTGGATGTATTGAATGGAGTGTTAAATGGCTTTGGTGGACGCTTGTTTAATGAAGTCCGATCGCGTCAAGGTTTAGCTTACTCAGTTTCCGGTGCTTGGAGTCCCCGATACGACTACCCTGGAATGTTCATTGCTGGCGGGCAAACACGCTCGAATGCGACAGTGCAATTCGTTAGAGCGCTACAGCAAGAAATCAAGCGCATACAAACTCAAAACGTCATGCCTAAAGAGTTAGCTTTTGCGAAAGACTCTACCCTCAACTCGTTTGTTTTCAATTTTGAAGATCCTGGGCAAACTTTGTCACGCCTCATGCGGTATGAATATTATGGCTATCCGTCTGATTTTCTGTTTCGCTATCAAAAAGCAGTCGCCGCAACAACAGCTGCTGATGTCAGGCGGGTAGCGCGCAAATATCTTAAACCAGACAATTTGGTGACTTTGATCGTTGGAAATCAAAGCGCTATTAAACCACCACTAACACAATTGGCAACGCAAGTGACACCAATAGATGTGACTATTCCTGGTTCACCAACACAAGCAACAAGAAATTAATACGTAGTGATTTGTCTCATTAATTTTGATAGTTTGTAGAGACGTTGCCCTCCGGGTATCTCCTGAGCCCTAAGCAATGGTGTTGTAAAACAGAAACAGCCAGATTAGGGCTAGGAAATCATACCTTAGCCTTGTTTTGCGCCCTTACTGGCAAGGCGACTCCAGCCGCTGCGTGGCAAGGTGAAGACTTGCCCCTTGCTCCCTTCTGTCGCCTTGCCTCTTGCACTGCTGAGCTAAATTGACTTTATCCTACAAGCCGTAAAACCCCTATGCCTTCACTTCTGCAATCGCTTTTCGGGGTTACTCCAACACAACTGCTTTAACATTGTTAGATGCGTAAATTTTGACACCCAAGAAGTTACCTTGTCGTGGTAAGGGACTGTAAATTGCCTTTATAGGCGTTATTACTTGTGCAGCAGATCCATTTGGTGGTTGGGCTACGAAATCAAATTCTACAAAATCAATTTCACCATTTGGTGCTGAAGGGCGCAGAATTAATTCGGCATCTCTCCAACCCGCCGTGCTCACAATTCCATATGCTGTTATACTCTGGAGTTCCTGAGATACCTCTATATTCTGTACTTCAAACACTTTCGTCTTGGTCGTCTGAGCCTGAGTGAAATTTTCAACTGTCAGAAACAATTCCTCATCAGCTATCCTACGGTCGTAATCTATATTAATTTGGGTTGGATAGCCCAAAGTGGGATTGTATTGTACGTTGATGCTATCTGCCCGACGTGTAATTGCATCTCTAATCACATCAAAGAGTTTAGGAATCGTATCGTACCTATTAAATAACTCTGGATTGGCTGGCTGACCAGTACTTTGAGAAGTCACGGAAGATGTGCTACCATTACTTACCTTAATTACGACAGGTCCTCTGGCTTCATTTGTGCAGAAACAACTTCTGGTAAGTGTGTAACTATAATCGAGAACTCCTTGTTTGTTCCATAATTTTTGATTTTTTGTGAGTTCCTTTGAGTCGGTTACATTTTCTTGGTTGGAGTTTTCTTGCGTTTGTACAAGTTGTACTTGTGCTTCTGTTAGGGGAAGAGCCATGACAGGCGCATTCCAGCAGAGTAATAGAGTTAAAAAGATGCCAATAACCAGTGATAAGCGCATACTGTTCCTTTGAAATGGATCTGCAAATTAATAGTTACAAGCCTTTTCAACTTATGCACTCCCCCTTTTTGCAAAAATGGGGGGTGGTGGGGTAGACTCAAACTGATTTCGCCTGCCAATTACCTCTGTTTTTATTTACCGTCGCTAAGGTCGTCCCCTAACATCTGAGCATAAACTTTTGCTATCCCTCTTGAGCTTCTATAGTCACGTTAATCGTGTTTTCTCCTGCAAATCCGCCCTCACTACCTGATGTTTCAATAATTTTCCATTGAATGCGTAGGTCGGAAGTACCTGGGCTTGATAAAGCGTTTAGTGCTTTACGAATAGCTTCATTAAGAGCCGATTGAAAATTCCCTTCTTCTGAGGTTCCTTGAAATTGTTCTTTATTTAATGACATTTTACGTTTTATTAAGTTGAGCTACTTATAAACATAGTATCTAGCTGCAATTATTTTGATAATTAACTATTTTTAGAAAGAGATGATTAAGTATTAACTATTTTTAGATTATCTCCTTAACAGCCATCGCTCGTGCAATCTGACGTTATACCTGTCTATTTTTGATAAAATCTTCACTCTGATTGCATACACATCGCTATAACCTAAGCATTTGTCGCAAATAGGGGTTCTGGCAATACGGTTCGGATAAACATGGGAGCAAGGAAAGGGGAATATGAGAGAGAAAGAGTTATCGTCCATCAACTCTTGTTCTCCCTTGCCCCTAGCAAGACTGCTGTCTCAACGAATAGATGCCTTAACCAAACGGTAGCGTGTCTAGCTTAAAATGCTGGGTTGAGGATCTTAGGATGACAATTCTTGTTAGATATTAGTGATATAAAATCCGGTAGGGTTGGAATCATTGTATACGCGACTTATGCGCTTACGCGCAGGCTGCGCCAACACAAATCAAACAGAATTGATATGGAGAATAGTTTCATAACTGCAAATAAGTTATTTAGGAGTCGCAACAGCTATCAACGTCAAAAATAACATAGCAAGTGCAAGAATTGGAACTGCAAATATCACCTTTCGATAAACAGAAGCACTTTTATCTGCCACGCCATAATAAAAAGGTCGTAGTTGACCGATTTTTCGCATTTGCTTCAGGTAATGATCATCGTAGCGTGCCATACGGGCAAAGGGAAGTTCGCCTTGCGATCGCTGCGGTAAAATCCGTCGTCGTTGATAAGGAACTGTAGAAAACCCAAAGTTGTTTAGATATTCTTCGCTGTTTAATAACTCATCAATAAAACCCCGCAGTCCCTTGGTTGCTAAAACAATTGACCAAGCTAATTTTTCACGGTTGTCATATACATTCCGTCCCAACAAACGCTGAATGCACATTTCAACAAAGCGGTAGTTATTGTTTGTCTCGTAGTTCAACCGACGAAAAGAATCAGATAAAACTAACCCTTTAATAAAATCTCGCACAGTAATTTGATTGGCGTGAAGTTGAGATTCCAAAGCAATTTGGCGATGGCTTGCAATCTGTTGTTGCTCATTGAAAACTTGCCGATATGCTGCCCGGATAATTTCATCTACTTCCGTACCTTTGGGCAAATTATCCGTAGTATATATCCTAGGTTGTTCATCACCGGGAATTTCATAGCCATTTACACGTTGATTCTGGCTCGATAATGGATAACTCAGAAGGGAAATAGTCATGGTTGAAATCTTTGTTAATTAATGAATTTTTTAATTGGATTGGGGATTGGGAATTGGGAATGACTCTCTTCGGTGCTCTAAAATTACCTCTGACAGTAAAGCGTATTTTCTCTGCGCTCTCTGCGTCTCTGTGGTTTTAAAATAGTAATCTTTTGGCAACAAGGGAGTAGGAATTAAAACTTCTTCCTATCACCCAATACCCAATACCCATTACTTACGAGCCAATACCTGCTCGTGCAACTTCAAGTAGGATGAAGCCAGCAAAAATCACACCTCCGATCCCACCAACGAGAAAGCCAGAAGAAAAGAAGCTCCAACCCCTTTTGCTTTGGAGGTTCTCAGGTAAAACCCCAACGGGTTTTTGTTTTTTGCCAAACACAGAAATACCGTAAGAATACAGGCAAAGACTTAAAATCACCACTAACCCGGATGCAGAGGCTAATCCGGCTGGAAGTGCAATGTCTGTATCGCGCAGGGGACCAAGTTTCAAGAACGGACCCAGCAAGAAATAACCGTGCGCCATACCAATCTCTAACCCGCGTGTAATTGGTGACAACCCATCACGGTAAATCGGTAAATTTTTGAGCCAACCGAGGCTGACACTGCTGTTGTTGACGGGAGTAGCCAAGTTTCCTAAATGAAAGTCGCCTTTGTAGGGCTGTACAATCCCTTCAAACACGGCGCGATCGCTAAATTGAATATCCCCAAACAAAGCATCGGCATTAAATTTCATCTCGCTGAATACAAATCCAGCAGCGATCGCTCTTGCTCTCAGGGCGTGCCAAAAATGTCCCGCTAGCAACAAGCTTGCAAAGATAATATGGAACAACATCAACCAGGTACGGGGAGTGATAATCCCGTCTACAGTTGTCGTTCCAACCGGACCATAAAACACACTTGGATAAACGGTGTCATTTACCCAAACGAAAAAGGCAGCAAAGAATCCCATATAACCAAGAGCCGCTTGACTATAGGATAAATATGCTTCACCCGACCAAACAAATAACCCTTTCGTCCATTCCTTTGGTGCGGTGTTGATATGCCAGATTCCGCCCAAGATACACATTGTTCCAACCCAGATGTGACCACCAACCACATCTTCTAGGTTATTAACACTAGCCATTCCCTTGAGTGTCCAGCCATCACGACTAAAGCCAACTAAATAGCCAAAAATCACCGCTGGATTCAAGGTTGGGTTGGAAATTACCCGGACTTGCTGGGCGACTGGATCGTACAATCCACCAAACAACACAGCTTTGGCAACTAATAACAGCGCTCCTAAACCCAGTAGTACTAAGTGGATACCGAGAATCGTCGTCATTTTGTTACCATCTTCCCAACGGTAACCAAAACCCTTCTCATCTAACTTATCTGGACCTAGCACCGCATGGTAAATACCACCTGCTCCTAACACAGCAGAACTAATCAAATGCAAAATCCCAACTACAAAATAGGGATAAGTATCGACTATTTGACCGCCTGCACCAACACCCAAACCTAATGTTGCGAGATGGGGTAACAAAATTAACCCCTGTTGGTACATTGGTACATTTGGATCGAAACGGGATAGTTCAAACAAGGTCATTGCACCTGCCCACAGCACAATCAATCCAGCGTGGGCAACATGGGCACCCAGGAGTTTACCTGAAAGATTGACAAAGCGGAGGTTTCCAGCCCACCAAGAATAGGGGTCTTGAGACTGGGCGACGTAGTTGATAGCGACTGTTGGATCGTCAGAAAACCCAAGGGGTTTCAAAGGACTTACATTTGTTGATGTCATATTATTTCACCTGTCCGCGTGTGGATGCGATGACTTTACCTTCTGTGAAGCTGTAACCTGCAGCCCGCAGTGCATGGAACAGATGTCCTTGCAAAAAGAAGAAGCCCAACCAAAAATGAGCATTCGCGAGCCAGACTCGACTAGTTAATGCTCCATCTGTACTAGCAAAGAGGGGGAAGCGGTCGAATATCAATGTTAAAGTCGATCCATAAAACTCTGTTGGGAATACTATTGTATTTACCGATACAAACAGCGTTGCCACAAATGCCATCAAGCTTACGGCTCCAATGCTGTAGGATAAATAGGCTTCACCGGACCAGACAAATAAGTTCTTTGCCCATGGGAATGGTTGAGTGCGAATATGCCACAATCCACCCAACACACACATGGCACCAACCCAAATATGACCACCGATCACATCCTCCAGGTTATTGACACTCGCTAACCAAAGCTTGCCATGCGTACCGAATAAATAGCCAAAAATTACTCCTGGATCTAAAGTCGGGTTTGTAATCAAGCGAACGCTTTTAATGAGTGGGTCGTAAATTCCCCCAAAAGCCATTGCTTTCGCCACTAACAAGAATGCACCTATCCCCAACACGATCAAATGAATGCCAAGAATACTTGTCATTTTGTTGGCATCATCCCATCTATAGCCAAAACTTGGAAATTTTGTTTCTAGCTGTTTGGGGCCAACGAAGGTATGGAAAAGTCCGCCCGCTCCCAAAAACGCAGAGCTGATCAAATGAATCACGCCTACTACAAAGTATGGGTAGGTATCTACAATTTGACCACCTTCACCAACACCAAGCCCTAACCGAGCTAAGTTTGGCAGTAGAATCAAACCCTGCTCATACATTGGGCGTGTTACGTCGAAATTAGCAACTTCAAATAACGTCATCGCTCCTGCCCAGAGTACAATCAACCCCGCATGGGCAACATGAGCACCGAGTAATTGTCCGGAGAGGTTAACTAAACGGGCATTCCCCGCTCTCCAGGGAATCTCCTCGGTTCTTCCATTTGTGGTTACAGTTGTTGCAGTTGTTGCAGTCATTCGTCGAATTGCTCCTTGAAAAATTTAATTTTGTCGTGCTGAGTTTTGAGCAAAGAAGTTAGGACTTATGATTTCTGTGTTACTTCACCCTAACCCTGTCCTTGATAAGGAGAGGGAAGGCAGGCGGGTGAGGTTCTTCGTGTTTTATAAGTCCGGACATGAAATTCACTCGCTACTTCCCGCATAGCGCCAAAGGATTTGCCATACGCATATGAGACCGACCACAATATCAGTTATCAGTTATCAGTTACCAGTTATCAGGGGGGCTTGCCCTGAGCTTTGTCGTTTGCGTAGCGCCCCCTCCGGGGCTAGGGTCAAGAAATCGCTGACTCTGTTAACTGTTGACTGTTAACCGTTCACTGTTTGAATGAGGTTATGGGGTGGAATTTATAGACTCCCAACTCAGGCAGTCGGATTGACAACACTTGTCATAACAGCAGGTCTCACATCCTTGGCGATGAAGTCAAAGAAAGTATTGAAGTAAATACCATGAGCTGCTTTACGTGCTCGATAAGCGTGCCAGATATGACCGACTAATGCGAGAAATCCGAAAGCAGCATGAACGCTCGACAAAGCTGCACGCACTGACACAGATCCGCCATTAATAGGTCCATAAAACACGCTTGGGTAAGCAATCTCGTTTACTGAGACAAAACAAGCAACACTAAAACCAGCGATCGCCAAAGCTCCTAAACTATACGAAAGATAAGCTTCACCCGACCACACCAAAGCTCGTTTTGCCCAATCAAGAGGCTGTGAGACGATGTGAAAGATTCCGCCAGCTATGCAAAGAACGCTAACCCATACATGTCCCCCAATGACATCTTCTAAATTATCTACGCTAGCCATGCCAGTTATCGTCCAGCCATTCGGACTGAACCCAAATAAATAACCAAATATTCGAGTTGGGTCTAAATTAGGCTGAATCAGGCGTACCTGCTCTGCTAGAGGATCATATATTCCTCCGAAACGCGTGGCTTTCAAGACCAGCAGCAATGCTCCAAGACCCAGCATGATGAGATGAATTCCTAATATACTGGTCATCTTGTTGCCGTTTTGCCAGTTATAGCCAAACCCTTTCTCATCCAGAACTTCCGGTCCTAATACGGCATGATAAATTCCCCCTGCACCTAAAACGGCTGAACTGATAAGGTGCAGCATTCCAATAACGTAGTAGGGATAAATATCCACGATTTGACCGCCGTCACCCACCCCAAAACCCAGCGTTGCAAGATGTGGTAGTAGAATCAAACCCTGCTCGTACATGGGAATAGCCGGGTCAAAGCGCGAAATCTCAAACAGAGTCATCGCACCTGCCCACAACACAATTAGCCCAGCATGGGCGACATGTGCCCCCAATAATCGCCCAGAAAGATTAATAAACCGAGCGTTACCAGCTAATAGCGGTGCGCCCGATTCCCCCTCGGCTTTTTCATCAGAAGACCAGCCCAGAGTCCGAAACACAGGCTTCCAAAAAATTGAAACGGTCATGCAGTATTCCTTTTTGATGAGCATCAAAAACAGCCGATTGGAATGACCAACCGTTGCTTTTTCTAACTGGTTCCGTCTCTTAAAGGATCGTGTGTTCTCACTGGTGTCACTCGCTTTCTCCCAGATATTTAGATATCAGACATCAAGTATTTAGATATCAGACATCAAGAAAATAAAATTATCTAATGAGATTTAATAGCGATAAATTTCATTATGCAGGTTGAGAGGATTTGCACAATCTAAACTCAAAATTTCGTTACATTAATTTGGATTTTGTTACTTAATCTAGATTTTATGGGTGCAAAACGCTCTTAAGCTTTGCGATTAGACAATGCGTCATCATCCTTCTTCGGCCCTTTACGTTAAACACCTTGCCAAAATCATCACCAAAACCTGGCAAGAGCCACTAATTGAGTGAAATGCCATCACATTTCTTTCGCTGGCATTTCCGAGCAGCATTAGAGTAAGCAGTTTTTGGTTCAAAATCTCGACAAGTTATCGCTTCTTCCGAGCAAGCAATCATAGGGTTTACTGTACACTTAAGACGGTAATCATTCGTAAAGAAATCACAGCGATCGCAAGGAATTTGATGCATTCTTTTTACTTGAGCAGCGCCTTGTTTGAAAGCTAGAACAACACTACAAGCAAATCCGATTACCATGGAAACCCAAAGGCAGATAAAAAATATAGCTAGCATTATTCATCCTCAAAAATATTACAAACAATGACCAAGCCTGCTTCGGGGAGTGGGTGTAAGAGTGTAAAGCCAATAAATCTCCTGCTTTTTTACACCCCTATACCCTTTTCATAACCCGCAGCTAATGACTTTCAACGATAGGGATCAGAGTGAAAAACTCTTACGTAAAAGATATTTTTTACACCAATGAGAAGAGTGAAAATATTAAGCAAGACAAACTAACCGACCTTAGGCTTTGGTGCGACTTAATGATTTGGGGTATTAATTGTTCGTATGCTAGCTTATTGATTTTATGTTGCAAGTATCTTAGCATTTTTTTCCAGTAAATATGTTAGATTTTTCTGATTTTGGTAAAAAATCTTTAGAACAAACTGCTGGTGAGTTTATAGATTAATTCCTGAAATACCATATGTATAAGGGTTTAAGCGGCAAGCTTACGTCTAATTTAAGTATATATACTGGAATCTGCTACTCAATGGGCTTTTCTTATCTTTCAGAATCTAAAACTTATTGATAAAATATTTTGATACTCATGTGGTTGGATTTTAAGTTAGGTATGATTTTCATCAACTTAGGCATTCCTCGCAGGTATGTGTTTCATACCAGGAGACTAAAAAATAAGATGACGGGTTCTCTGAGTGATACTTATGTCGAAAAACTGAGAAATTTGATTGGCAATCGCTGGGATTAAATTTGGAATGTTGTTAACACAAGACAATAACAAAAGATAGGATAATCTACCTTACATCCTCCCACACGATAATCTTCGATTATCGTGTGGACTTGCCAGCCTTGCGATTGGGCTTTCCTGCTTCCTTTAGTGTAAAAATGTACTAAAAAACTAATGACTGGAAATCTTACAGCTTCAAGCCATGGGATAAGTTAAACTTTATTTACTTACTTTCTGATAATTATAAAGAACAGGTAAAGTTACATAACAGTAATTGTCTTATGATGCCTTTATAATTCAAGTTTAGTACATTGCTCACCAAAGCATTTAAATAAACTCTAGTAAAAAAAAACTCTTCAATAAATACACACAAAGCTAGAGTTGAACAAAGGGTATATTAATATCAGAAACCTTAATAGTTTATGAAAAATATAAGGGGTAGAGTCGGCATGAAAAAAGAACTCGTAACTGCTGGATTTGTCTTTTTATCTTTGAGTTTACCGCTAAAAGCTTCGGCTGCAGGTTTTAGTCAATTTAACGTATTTGGTGACAGCCTGTCAGATACTGGTAATGTGTTCACTGTTTCTGGGCAAAACTCACCTACAGGCCCCATTCCCCCAGATCCACCTTACTTTCAAGGACGGTTTTCCAATAATAAGATTTGGGTGGACTATCTTGGACAAGATATCGGATTAACTCCTACATTATTTACTAATCTAAGTACTAAAACTCCCACTCAAGGTATTAACTTTGCCTTCGTAGGTTCTCTCTCTGGTCAAGACAATGCTTTCGTTCCAGGCGCACCAGGAGTTCTCAAGCAAGTTGACACCTTTTTAGCAAATAACCAGAAGGTAGATCCCAATGCACTCTATGCTGTATGGGGAGGTGCAAATGATTACTTGTTTGGTCAGAATCCTAATCCTAATCAAACAGTTAGTAATTTATCAAATGCAGTAGGAGCACTTGCCCAAGCTGGTGCCAAAAATATTTTGGTCTTCAATTTGCCAGATTTAGGCAAAACTCCAATTGCACTCAGAACTGGAAATACTAGCAATTTAACAACTTTAACAAATGCTCACAATGCAGCATTGGCATCAGCTTTGGGTCAATTGAATAACAACAATCCTAGTGTCAATCTTATCCCTGTTGATATTAATTCTCTGTTTAATAGGGTAATCGCCAATCCAGGGGAATTTGGGTTCAAAGATGTTAACACTTCTTGCGTAGTCTATGACATCAGCAACAACCAATTATTGAAAACCTGTAATAACCCAAATGATTATTTGTTTTTTGATGAAGTTCATCCCACTACAAATGCTCATAAGCTCGTAGCAGAAACAGTGCTAGCGGCTATTAGGGCTAAATCTGTCCCTGAATCTTCAACAGTCTTCGGTTTGTTGGGGCTTAGTGCTTTGGGTGCAGCAGCAATGCTCAAACGCAGACAAAAAACAGTTAGCCCCGAGTTCAGTAGCAAGTCAAATTTTGTCACTAAGTAAAACATATACTTAACCGAAGTCAGCCGTGATTCTGAGGAATAACGGCTATGTTTTCATCAACTTCAGTCAAGACTCAACTATTTCTCGGGAGATTTCAAAGCCTCATCTAGAACTTGTCGAGCTTGTTCTGCTTTTGCTCTTGCTTCTTGATAACGCAGATTAGCTTGAGCATAATTTTTGAGAATTTTAAAACCTTCTTTCAGGCGAGTAATTTCCTCCTCAGTTACAGTATTATCTGAAAATAAAACGTCAACTGCCTTACGAACTTCCATAGCTTCAGTGCGTGATTCCTGCACTTTCAACTTGAGCGTAGCTAAGTTGCTCAAAACTTGGACAGCCTGTGTAATAGCGTCTTCATCGCCAGCAGTATCTGTTGGTGTTTCTTTGACTTCAATGAGTTGTTTAGGACCAAATCCATCTTCGAGTTCCGTAGGTAATTCCCCTTCATCCATCCGTTTCATTAACTGATCCATCGCTTTGTCGCGGGCTTTGGCTGAATCTTTACCAGGAACTTCGAAGATAATTTCTGGACTTTGAGCAAGAGTGTACTTAACCATAATTAGGCAGAAAATTTGCAAGTAAACCAAGCCAGGGTAATAATCTTAACGCGAAATCAAGCTTTAAGACCATTAAATGATCCAGTGTGCAACAATAGTTGTTTCTTGAACAGGATCGGGATAATTTTCCTCAAGTAAGAAAAATTAATAGAGCGATATAAAGGTTTTTCTTTATCGTCTCTGGTACGATCTTTCCAAGTTCTGAAAAATGAAACTTTATACTGGAAGAAGAGTTTTTTCGCTATGAGGGAAGAGCAATGGCTCCAAATCCCACCATCATGCAAGCTGTGGAACAATTGGGTTACCGCGTCACTGTTGGAGATGTGGCAACTCAGGCTGGACTAAATGTCGCTCAGGCAAGTCAAGGGTTATTAGCTCTTGCGTCTGATGCTGGCGGACATATGCAAGTGAGTGATACGGGTGACATTATTTATTTATTTCCAAAAGACTTCCGGTCAATATTACGGAATAAGTCTTTGCAATTACAATTGCAGGAATGGTGGAAAAAAGTTTGGGGTATTCTATTTTACCTAATTCGGATATCCTTTGGGATTTTCTTAATTGTTTCCATCGTTTTAATAACTATTAGCATCATTTTAATAATCTCGGCGCTTAACTCAGACCGTGATAGCGACAATAGAGGAGGCGATTTTAGTGGTGGCTTCTTCTACTTCCCAGATTTCTTTTGGTATCTCAGTCCAGATTACGACGCCCGTCAGAGGGAAAGACGCCGCGAGAAAAGCAATCTCAATTTCTTTGAAGCCGTATTTTCGTTTTTGTTTGGCGATGGTAACCCCAATACTAAATTAGAAGAACGCCGGTGGAAAGAAATTGCTACGGTGATTCGTCATAACCGAGGTGCGATCGCTGCAGAACAAATTGCACCGTATCTTGATGATATAGGAGAGGGTTCTGCAAAAGAGTACGAAGACTATATGCTACCTGTTCTCACTCGCTTCAATGGACAACCCAAAGTTAGTCCCGAAGGAGAGATTGTTTATGACTTTCCAGAGTTGCAGGTGAGTGCAGCCAAAAAAAAGCGTCGTCGGTCTATGTCAGCTTATTTGGAAGAATTTCCTTGGCGCTTTAGTGCAGCAAGTTCCGGACAAATTATGCTGAGTGCAGGATTGGGTGTTGCAAATTTTGTTGGCGCATTAGTGCTAGGAAGTTTGTTGAGAGATGGTGCAGTAGCTGCTCAAATAGGTGGGCTCGTTGCTTTTGCGCATGGAATTTATTGGTTATTATTGGCTTACGGAACAGGTTTTTTGGTTGTTCCGTTAATACGGTATTTTTGGATTCAGTGGCGCAATAGTAAAATTGCTGAACGTAACGGCGATCGCCTGTCCCGCGCCAGACAACTAACAGATCCAGACTCTGCGTTGCAGCATAAAATAGCTTATGCTCAGCAGTTTGCAGCAGAAAAAGTCCTTGGTGATGAAGATTTGGTCTACTCTACTGAAACTGACTTATTAGAACAGGAGGTTGAACGTTCTCAAAAAACTGACGCTGAATGGCAAAAACGCTTGCAGCAAGAAAGTGAGGAGTAGGGAGTCGGGAGTCGGGAGCAGGTGAGACAGCGCTGCGGGAGGGTTTCCCTCCGCAGGCGACTGCGAACCCGAAGGGGAGTAGGGGAGAAAATACCCCTTCATCCTCCTCCTCATCTACTTAACCCGAATAGGTGCTAAAGCAACACCTTTGTAATAATAATTCAAAATTTGCAGGTGGTTGTATCCACGCGATGCTAGATTATAAGCCCCCCACTGACTCATGCCTAAAGCATGACCATAGCCAAGCCCTGTTAATGTAAAGCTTCCATTCGCATTGCTGACGGTAAAGCGGGTGCTTTTTAGCTTAAGAACTGTACGCACATCCTCACCTGTTAGCACTTTCTCACCCTTGTCACCAACTATTTTCAAAGCTTTCACGCTTCCGAAAGGCGATGTACTTCCAGAAATAATTTGCTTGACATTTCCAACTTCTGGAACTGCGGTGCTAATTTCTGCCGGGGAAAAAGTTCTGCTCCAGTTACATTCTCTGATATTTTGGTCAAAATCTGGAACAGCACGCAGGTATGGTTGAGCACTTCCCCAAACATCTTCCGAGTTTTCAGTGTGTCCGCCAGAACATGCGTGGAAGACAGAGAGAATAACTCTATTTTTGTAAGTCAGTACTTCGCCAGCTGTAGCATCAACTGCAGCGTAGGTAGTAGGAGATTCACTGCTGACGCCTTTGTAAATTTGCCAACGATCTGGTGAAGCACCCAAATCATAAAGGGGATTATTGCGCTGTTTCTCACGCTCGTAAAGAGCATATGTACGGGCGGCGATCGCCTGAGCTTTCAAAGCTTCACTGGGCCACCGGGGGTCCATTTCGCCACCGATAACGCTGTAGAGATATTCGTCCAAAGCAACCCAGTTAACAACAGATAAACCTTTTTGTGAAGGAACAACAAGAGTTCTGCCACGATACCAGCGATCGCCAATATAAACGAATCCCTTACCTGTTGGCTCAACCCAAAACAGATTAGATCGCCACTTATCCAAAGCAATTCCACCAGGAACCGCTTGAACAGAGTAAGGACTCATTGCCGGTAACTCTCCTAGAGTACGACCACTACTATCCTTGATCACCGCAGTGGTAGAACTACCAACTTTCACCTGATTGACGTCCCTTTGAATTGCCACACGCAGGATTACTGACGATGCTTGAGATGGGGCAACCATAGCTATCCATATCAGGATACCAAGCCACCAATGGCGTCCTTTGACGTTGGAAAATAAAGAGGCTAGGAACACTTGGAATTTCATGTTGACAATTACAGTTACACCTACTATACGTTTGACGCTTGCTTTTGCAGTAGTTTCCTTTTAGGTAGGATTGGAACTCTACCTCATGATAGATGAACTTCCACAAGCTCTCAACGCAATTTGTATGGTATCTGGTTTTTTGAGCGTTCAAACTTTTTCTAGCTTTCTTAGCTTGGTGTGACTTGATCACGGATGGACTTAACCTACTCAAAAACTTAACCGTGATTGACACTGCAAGAACAAAAAGCTTCCGTTGCTAGCAGGGATACTTTCAATCCTTGCTAACAGCGAAAGCTGGTAGATACACACAACTGTTTCTAACAAATCAATGTGAATTTTAACCCGACACGTAACCTTGGGTACCATTACTATTTTCCATATTTGCTGTGACTTTATTACTAGTGGACTGGACCAAGTACCGAATAATGACGATTTCAAAGCCCAAGCCTTGACTTCAGGTATGGGTACTGTTGGGATTGCCCAAAGGGCAGACGCAATCATGCCTATCGCCACGGTGTTGTCGTGTTTCGCGTCTGGTGCTGACGCTGTAAGTTTAACCTAACCATAGTCCGCAGCGACCTCCAGGGCGACCTCCTCCGAAGCGATAGCTAGCCCCTAAGGGGCAAAGCTCGCCGGGGGGAGTATCCCCCCGGC
>NZ_CAWPKW010000276.1:0-42314 GCF_963888615.1 Brasilonema octagenarum UFV-OR1
GTACTAGCATCAAGGATTTTAACCTTAGTATTGCTGACGAAGCTCACAGCTTCACGAGCTGCATCATCAGGTAGACAAAGAATGGCAACATCGACAGCATTGATCAGTTTCGCTCGCTCAGTTGAATCCCTGCGTCGAGATGCTTCAATGTTAACTAACTCAATGTCATCTCGTTGGTTGAGGCGCGAATAAATCTGTAAGCCTGTGGTTCCCGATTCCCCATCAATGAAAATCTTAGGTTTAGTAATCATGTGCTCAGCATCCTGATCCGTAACAGGTTTTTTGTCCCACCAATACTTAACTTAGTCTGTTGTGGATCAACTCATCAATAAAGCAAAGAAAACCTTTTGGTTAATTTTACCAACAAGCAATTATCATGTCACAATAATGAGTTGCGCTTACGACTCAGAGCCAGTCATGATGCGCCGACTGGCTCAGAGTCATCTACCTTGGTGTCTAAGTGCCCGATTTGTTCCCTCAGCGCCCGATTTCGACACCTTCAAGAATGCCGAGTGCGTCGGGGATGAGTACGGCAGCAGAGTAGTAAGCACTTACTAAGTAGGAAATGATCGCCTTTTCGTTGATCCCCATAAAGCGCACAGACAAACTGGGTTGGTATTCATCAGGGATACCCGTTTCGTGTAGACCTATCACCCCTTGGTTTTCTTCTCCAACACGGAGTACCAAAATAGAGCTAGTACCCTCCTTGGTGATCGGAATTTTGTTACAAGGAAAAATCGGATAGTTACGCCAAGCAGGTACAATCTTTCCGTTGACCTCGATGCTTGGGGAACCGACTCCAAGACGATTACACTCTCGGCCAAAAGCAGCGATCGCCCGAGGGTGAGCTAGGAAGAATTTCGACTTCCTCCGCCGAGAGAGCAATTCATCAAAATCATCTGGAGTCGGTGGCCCGGTGCGGGTAAAGATGCGTTGCTTAAGATCAGCATTGTGCAACAACCCGAAATCATGATTATTCAACATTTCGTATTCTTGCCGTTCCCGCAACGCTTCGATAGTCAGGCGTAATTGTTGCTCCGTCTGGTTCATGGGTTCGTTGTAGAGGTCAGCAACTCGCGTATTCACCTGTAAAATGGTTTGAGCGACGCTTAATTCATACTCCCGTGGATTCAAGTCGTAATCAACAAATGTCCTGGGTAACTCAGTTTCCGGACTATGACCGGCGGACAGAACGATCTCAGCTTGATTATGCTTATCCTGAGGTTTGCTCAATAGAACTCTAAAGCGATCAACTTGAGTGTGCAACGCTTGCGACTGGTTTATCAGCTCCCGAAACGCCTGTACTGGCAAAGACAAAACTATGCAGCGCGTAATAGCTCTGAGGCTAACTTCCCAAGTGTCCTGAGATAGAACTATAGCTTCGCCACCAAAACAATCGCCGTCAGCTAAGATATCCCGTAAAGCTTCCGCTTCATACTTTCCTGCCTTAAGCTTATTAACTTTACCATGAGCAATTAATAATACCTGGTTGGCTGGTTGACCTTCCTGTACAATGACCTCGCCAGGGGCAAATTCTTGTTGCACAAAGCGGTCTGCCAAGGCGTTGAGTACCGAAATATCCTCAAACCCACGCAGTAAAGGTAGCTCACAAAGTGCTTGGGGAATAACCCGTACTTCGGCTCCTGTATTAGTAAAGCTGACCCGTCCATTGCCAACATCATAGGTCAAGCGACGGTTAACCCGATAGGCTCCACCCGTGACTTGTACCCAAGGCAACATCTGTAACAACCACCTAGGGGTAATCCCCTGCATCTGGGGCGGAGTTTTCGTGGTTTTGGCTAGATTCCGCGCCCCTTTCGTGCTTAAGCTCATTTGGGGTTGCCCGTTTTCTTGGTCTAAATCTGGCCTAAGCGAAGCATCTGTCATAACGTTAACGTTTCATCCCACTAAATTTACATTCCTAAGAGAGACCATCGGGGGTAGGGTGACCCCCAATACGGTTCGGTTAGGAAAGTTATCTATTGAGTCAAGTAGGGGAGTGAGTGGAGCACAGGAAGTGGGGGGGGAGTAAAATTAACGTATATCAACTCTTTTTCTCCCCCATCTTCCCCTAGCTCCCCTACTTCTCCATCTTCACTCCCTAGCTTTAAGAGCTTATCCGAACCGTATTGGGGTGACCCCTGCCCCTACTTTAAGGAGGGTGTTCGACTATTTAGAGACCAATTTCTACATCTTCAAGGATGCCTAGTGCGTCAGGAACGAGAATGGCTGTAGAGTAGTAAGCACTAACCAGGTAGGAAATAACAGCCTTTTCGTTGATATTCATGAAGCGAACAGACAAACTAGGCTGATATTCATCAGGAATGCCAGTTTTATGAAGACCAATCACTCCCTGGTTGGCTGCTCCCACACGCATTAACATGATGGAGCTAGTACGCTCTTTTGTAACGGGAATCTTATTGCAAGGATAGATGGGAATACCACGCCAAGACGGAATTGCACTGTTGCCTGCGGGGATAGGATCAGGATAGAGTCCAAGGCGGTTACATTCCCGACCAAAAGCAGCAATAGTGCGGGGATGGGCTAAGAAAAAGCTTGGTTCTTTCCAAACAATAGAGATCAACTCATCAAGATCATCGGGAGTTGGGGGACCACTGCGGGTAAAAATACGTTGTTTGAGATCAGCATTGTGTAATAGTCCGAAGTCACGATTGTTAACCATTTCGTGTTCTTGGCGTTCTCGTAATGCTTCGATGGTGAGCCGTAACTGTTCCTCCGTCTGATTCATGGGTTCGTTGTAGAGGTCAGCAACCCGTGTATTGATTTGCAAAATGGTTTGAGCAACGCTTAACTCATATTCCCGTGGATTGAGTTCATAATCTGCAAAAGTCCCAGGTAATACTGCTTCCGCGAGGTGGCCGGAGGTAATATCGATATTAGCTTCCCCCTCTTGGTTTTTGGGTTGGCGCAATTTTGCCCTGAATTGATCCACTTGCGCTTGTAACGCCTCGGACTGGTTAACCAGGTTTTGAAAGGCTGCTTGAGGCAGAAACAAGATGGTGCAACGCGTAAGGGCGGTGAGGGTGACATCCCAAGTATCCTCGGATTCGACTAAAGCGTAGTCGCCAAAATGGTCGCCATCGGCTAATACATCCAAAACAACTTGCTCGTCATACTTGCCTGCGCCAATTTTATTGACTTTACCATGAGCAATCAGCAAGACTTGATCCGCTTGTTGACCTGCTCGGATGATGACATCTCCGGCAGCAAATTCTTGTTGCACAAATTGACTAGCCAAGGCGTTTAAGACCTCAGTATCTTCAAATCCCCGCAACAAAGGTAACTCAGTGAGTTCTTGAGGAATGACCTGTATTTGAGTCCCTGTATTGGTAAAGGTGACTCGTCCATCTCCAACCACATAGGTTAAGCGACGGTTAACCCGATAGGTACCACCCACTGCTTCTACCCAAGGCAGCAGTTTTAAGAGCCACCGTGAGGTAATTCCCTGCATCTGGGGTTGAGTTTTGGTGGTTGTTGCCAAATTACGCGCTGCTTGGGTCTGCAAACTCATTGGCAATTGCTCAATTTGATTTTGTATGGGAGTGTTTGCTGCATCAGTCATGATTAATCTCCATTGGTAATGTTTGTTGACAAGTTATTTGATCGCAATAGGGACTCAGATTGAGTTGAGTTAACCTTTCCTTCCTAAGAGCGATCCAATTTTGGTAGCTGAAGTCCCTAACCCTGTCGGACCACTCAGTAAGTTCTGCACCGCTGGCTGAATATTGGTTTGAGTTGTTTGCTGACCAACACTTGGTCTAATTTGGGTCGCCCCAGTGCCTAATCCTGTTGGACCATTGAGTAACCGCTTTTGTGTCGAGTTATTCCGCAATTCAAATTCCTTATAGCGGTCTACTGCCCTATGCCACTTAAGTACGCCGCACATCCACTGTTCCAGTTTCTTGACGTAACCGTACAGTTTCTCACGGGCACTGGTATCCAGGTCGAAATCATCACACAAGATAGGGAGTTCAGTCGCAACGATATGTTCAAACTGACGAGCACGAGAGGTCATCAGGTCGTTAACAATTGCGACAGCCTCGGGGATATCGCAGTTAAGGAAATTCTGAACCGCCAGCACACCGTTATTAATCTCGCCCTCAAATTCGATTTCTTTCTGGTAAGAAAAAACATCGTTCGTCAAACAGGCAAAGTCAGCGGCTGAATTATCAATTCCCTGCATGGTTCGGCTGCGGAAGATCTCTGGTGGGATCTCGTCCCCTTGGGAAAGTCGAGACAGGCTCATGGTTAGATCGGAGCCAAAGGTCTTACGACGCATCTCCACATAGTCTATGGGGTCTGGAATGCGATTTTGGATCTGGTTAGCTAGTTCCCATAACCAACTTTCCGTCATACTTTCGATCGCCTGACGAAACAGACGACGAGCATTAGCTGTCATCGGCCCAGCCGTCCGCGCCCAAATATCAGCTAAACCCCGTTCGACTGGATTGGTTGCTTCGGGAATGGAATCTCCATCAAGGGGCATAAACGCCGATAGCCGAGCGTTAAAAACTTTTGCTCCTGCCATGTTGCGGCTATAGCCATACAATGCCGGGAAGTAGTCATCAGCATAGGTTCCCCAAACGAGCCAACAAGCTGTGATATTCAACTCAGGACCAGATCCATTGGGATGAATATAAGCACCACATAAAGCTACGTCGGCGACATCGAATTTGTGGTCATCCCAGATGTAAATACCTGGCATCCCTGGCAGTACGTCCAACATCCCCATTTGCCGCGCCCATTCCTTAGAATGTCGCCGAGCCTCCTCTAGATGAGGATTCAAGCTGGTGGAGAAGGGCATATAAAACTGCGGCAGTTTTACTGATCCTACAGGCTGATAGGGGATATGGGTAAAGCTTTTGAACCGTTTTAGTCCCAAACTATCGTATAAAGCTCCCAGACGAGCCGCCGATGTGCCTAGTCCAGTGGGGCCGCCTAAAAGCCAGCTTGTTGCTGAAGATTTGTCTGATGTCTGGTTCATGTAGCGGCTCGATCTCATGTGCCACTCATGACCTCCCGATTGCCAGTCTTGAAGTCCTTTGGCATATAGGACTACTTTTAGACGCTCATCAGGAGTCAGACTATATTCCTCGAACAACCAAGGAAGCTCAGTAACAAAGGTGTTCTCGAACTGTTGCACCCTAGATGTTAGTAAGTCGTTAGTTCGATTAGCCGCCTCTTGGGTACTCACATCGAGGAATCGTTCTAAAACCAAGACACAGTTAGCATTTTCCCCTTCTTCTTCTACTTCTCTTTGGTAAGAGAAGATGTCATTTCGCAGATGTACCCCGTCAGAAAAGGTGTCTTTGAGGACACGCATTGGTCGAGTGGGGGCGATCGCAGCCGGAATTTCTGCCCCAACCGCGTGTTCCACTAGGTTAGCTGACCAAGGCGCTCCCCCCACCTTACGGCGCATCTCAATGTACTCAATGGGGTTAGCGACTCGATTTTGACTGATGTTGGCGAGTTCCCACTGAGATTCTTTGAGAAGATTGATGGTACTCTCAGAAAACCGGATTACCCAGTCTTGGGAGGCATTAGGGATGGTGCGATCCCAGAGATCT
Organism: Brasilonema octagenarum UFV-OR1; assembly: GCF_963888615.1. NCBI lineage: Bacteria > Bacillati > Cyanobacteriota > Cyanophyceae > Nostocales > Scytonemataceae > Brasilonema > Brasilonema octagenarum. The sequence continues at coordinate 5,589 of NZ_CAWPKW010000276.1, forward strand.
ACTAAACCGCGTTCTACGGCATTGGTGGGTTCTGGCTGCGTTTCTTGGGGCTGCACAGGCATAAATGCTGGCAGTCCATTAAGGTACTTCTTAGCCCCAGCCATATCTTGGCTACGCTTGTAAAGCTCAAGGAAGTGATCATCAAAGAAAAATACCCAAACATACCAGTCAGTTACCAGATTGAGCATGGGTTCATCGGCATCTGGATGGGTATAGGAACACAGCAAGGCATAGTCATGGGCATCAAACTTGCGCTCATCCCAAATTCCATAATCTTCTGATCCCTCTGCCCCACCCAAAATCCCCATTTCATAAGCCCAGGCTTTAGAATGTACCCGTGCCGCTTCCAGGTTTGGGTTCAGTCGTGCCGGCCAAGGCACATAAAAACTCGGCAACTCAAAAGGTTGCTTGCTTGAAGTCATTGTCCATTTAAACCTATCAGTGAAAAATGACAAATTGGACGAATAAATTTCAGTGCGATTCGCTTTTAGACAAGTTATTTTAAGAACACCACACTTTGGGCATCTGCCTGCTAAAGCATCGCTACGATCATTGTCCTATTGGACTTTTGAGTCACTTTATTTTTGATCTTCGACCCTTGCAAATCAGTGCTTACTAGGGTTTGCCTCTAAATTCACCAGAGTTTATCTCTAAGGTAAGATGCATTCGAGTAAAACAATCTCATAGTGAAACAAAAAAAGCAATAGGTAGAGTAAAGCAGTTAAGCAGATAGTTAAATCAAAATTGAAGACATTAAGACAGTTAACTAAATCTCTTCTTTATTACGTAAAAACACATAAATTTGTAAAGAATTGACTATAAAAATACCTTCTTTTTCTGACTAATTCTTTTAAAATCAGACATACTGATTTTAATACTGAGTGACTAAAATATATCAATTTTTTCCGGGTGCGAGATGTGAGTTAAGCAGACAGTTAAGACAGTTAAGACAGTTAAGATAGTTAAGATAGTTAAGATAGTTATAAAACTTTACATAATTGGTTAGACTTAGAACTTAAGCATTGACAAAGTAGACAAAAAATGCATTTTTGAAAAAATGAAAGTGGTAGGCGATTGCACGGAGCACAGAGGTCAAGGGCGTATCGCTAATCACTAAAAGCCTTGGAAGACAGTAGGACTTACGCAAGCGTCACAATATAAGGTCAACTGGCACATATATTTCAAATTGAGGTAAATGCTCGTAAACATTGATTTATAAACGTTATAGCTAAAATATCTCCGTGTGACAATTTTAAGAAAAATGTCCCAGTTGCGTAAGTCCTGTGTCTTTAATTTTGAACTTTGAATTTTGAATTTTGAATTGTTATCTGGGGTAGGAACACTATGAGAACTACTACCATAGGACTTACGCATGAGTTACTAATGAACTTGACTGTGAGATTGCTTCCTTACGTCGCAACGGGTGCAACTACGTTATTGTTGCGTAAGTCCTGTACCAAACCATTAACTGATTCGTGTGACTTGAACACTTACCTCTATTCTTACTGGCAGAATCATGCGGATGCTGGATGTGTACTTTTGCCGGAGATTATGCCAGGGGTTTGTCGCATGATGGTGTCAATAGATTTTTGCTACCGAACCCAAGGATTTATTTGATAAAATCAAACTGCATATCAATGAAGAAAAAAAAGAAACCGTCTCTGGTACTAACGCTCTCGTTTGCAGGATTCTTAATTTGTGCAGGGAGTGGAGGGTACTGGCTGTTAACTCAGGGAAACTCATCATCTAAAGATTTACTACCAGGTGCGAATATCATTCCCCAAGATGCCCTATTTGCAGTATCTGTGAGCACAGATCCAGGACAATGGGACAAATTACGAGAGTTTGGCACAAAAGAAACTCAAAGCTTACTGGATAAAAATTTAGTGCAGTTGCGCGATCGCTTCTTAACTAGTAATGGTTACGACTTCCAAAAAGATATCAGTCCTTGGGTTGGCGATCAAGTCACAATCGCAGTTCTCGCCCCAAACGCCAGTAAACCAGTGTCAAAGCCGATTGCGACTGATGGAGAAGCAACGACTAATGAGCAGTCGATGGTTATGATTCTGCCAGTCAAAAATCCCGAAAAAGCAAGCAGCATTTTAGCACAACCCAAAGCCGCTAAAGGCGGTAAGTGGATTGACCGCACTTACGAGAATATTGTTATTAAAGAAACTGAAGGGCAAGTAGGAGAAAAATTTTCAACAGCCCTATTGGACAAACGTTTTCTCGTCATCACTGGTAATTCCAAAACCACAGAACGGGCAATTGACGCATATAAACGTCAACAATCCCTAGCGACAAGTCCGGGTTTTGCAGACAATGTGCCAAAAATTTATAATTACCAACCCTTTGGTCAATTCTATGTGAATGTGCCTTACTCTGCTAGAATAGCCGCTAAATCTCCAAACCGCCCTTTGCCTGCTGAAGTTTTGAGTCAACTTCAAAATAATCAAGGTATAGCAGGGACGATGACTTTGGAGTCACAAGGAATTCGCTTAAAGAGTGTTTCTTGGCTAAATCCGACCAGCCCGCGCGTGCTAACGGTGGAAAATAAAGCAGGAAACATGCAAAACCGCTTGCCCACAGAAACCTTAATGATGCTGTCTGGCGGAAACTTACAGCAGTTTTGGACTGATTATGCCTCAACTTCCCAAGCAAATCCCTCTGCACCAGTTATGCCAGAACAACTGCGAAATGGTGTCAAATCCCTCACAAATCTTGATTTAGAGCGAGATTTGCTCTCGTGGATGAGAGGAGAGTTTTCTGTCTCAGTGATTCCAAATACTCCCAAACAAGGTATAGCAGACGATTTTCGTGCTGCTTTGGTTTTCATGGTACAGGCAAGTGATCGCAGCCGTGGTGAAACCGCCCTCAAGCAGCTTGATGAAGTTATGAAAAATCAATACCAGTTCCAGATAAAATACACAACAGTTGATGGTAAACCTGTTGTCAACTGGCTCGGACCTTTTGGAACTTTGACAGCCAGTCATGGTTGGTTAAATGATGATGTCGCTTTCTTGGCGGTTGGTGGATCTGTCACTGATAAAATAGTTCCTAGACCAAATAACACCCTAGGCAGTAGTGGCTCATTCCAGGACACAGTTCCACGACAACCCAATCCTACAAATGGTCAGTTTTTCTTGGATGTAGAACATACGGCGAAAAATTTTCCTCTACCGGTTTTCTTGCCTGAACAACAAACTTTGTTACAAGCAACACGCTCAATAGGAGTGACAAGTGCTGTGAGTGATAGCCGCAGTACTCGCTACGACATTTTTGTATCACTTAAAAAAGCTGGAAAACCAGATCCTTTACCAAGTCCGGCAAATAAATGATGAATCATTGAAGAAGTAGTCAGAACTCAGAACTCAGAATCAAGATGAAGAAGTAGTAGTAGTAGAATTCAGCATCACTTCTGTTGGGGAATCAACCCCAACCGATTGTAGACAACGCGCTTGTGCTCTACTTGGATCCCCATCCCGCCATTCATCATTCATCATTTATAATTCCTACCTGCGTTAAAACAGATAGGATCGTAACAATCGAAATCCATAGCATATTGACTGGGGATAAAGTTAATTATGAATTTGGTTGGACTCCAGAATTGGCTAGACAATGCCTCATTTGCAGTTCTATTTGTGACAATGCTAGTTTATTGGGGCGGGGCGGCTTTTCCAAACTTGCCTACAACTGTTGTAGGTACGGCTGGAATGGCGATCGCTAATTTGTGCATAGCAACCTTACTAGGTGCAAGATGGCTAGAAGCTGGGTATTTTCCTCTGAGTAATTTGTATGAATCTTTATTCTTCTTAACTTGGGGAATAACCACTGTCCATCTGATTGCCGAAAATACAAGTCGCAGCCGCTTAGTAGGAGTTGTGACTGCACCTGTCGCTATGTGTATCACCGCTTTTGCCACTCTCACCTTACCATCGCAAATGCAAGTCGCAGAACCTTTAGTACCTGCGCTGAAATCTAATTGGCTGATGATGCATGTCAGCGTGATGATGTTGAGTTACTCAGCTTTGATGGTGGGTTCACTTGTGGCGATCGCCTTCTTGATTGTCACCAGTGGTAAAGAAATCCAATTACAAGGAAGTTCTGTCGGTACTGGTGGATATCGTAGCAACGGCTATCGCTTGCATAAAGTAACTGATCTAAATGCTCAACCATCGACAGTTGCTGCTGAGAATAACGGAGTCGCGCGTATAGAAAGCAATAACAACGGCAAAACTGCTGTCTTAGATTTAGTCACCGTCACTCAGTCTCAAGCTGTCGCAACAGAACCCCTTTCACCCCAGCGTCTGAGCCTTGCCGAAACTCTAGACAACATCAGCTATCGTATTATTGGATTGGGATTTCCCCTGTTGACTATTGGCATCATTGCTGGTGCTGTTTGGGCTAACGAAGCTTGGGGATCTTACTGGAGTTGGGATCCGAAGGAAACTTGGGCACTGATTACCTGGTTAGTTTTTGCTGCTTATCTTCACGCTCGCATCACTCGCGGTTGGCAAGGGCGTCGTCCTGCAATTTTAGCCGCCAGTGGCTTTGTTGTTGTTTGGATTTGCTACCTAGGGGTTAATTTGTTAGGTAAGGGTTTGCACTCATACGGTTGGTTTTTGTAATCACCTAACCTCCTCCCCCTCTTCACTTGCAAAGAGGGGGTAGTTAAACCACTGTTGAGAGGGAACATCAAATTTCAAAATGAGTCACTTTATAGCTTGATTGGGCAAAAGTCCTACAAGCTGATGGCGCTATCCTCCTGAAGGGAGCCACCCAAAGGGCGATCGCGTAGTGCCTCCTACTGCCCAACAAAACTTGGCTTGGTTGCCCTAAATCAGAGATTTAGGGAAGCGCTTCAATCACCTAACTTGCTTCCAGAAATCCCTTTACTGTCTCAACAGAAACGCTAACAACAGGATGATTGAATATTGCTTTTAATGCCTCTGTGCCACCTGCTTTTAGGGCACTAAGGAGCCGCTGTTTGAGGCTCGGGTTATCATTGATGTGCTCTTTGATTACCTCAATTGCAACAGCTTCTTTTCTAGTTATAGGATTCTTAGCCAGTTCATTTAGCAATTCCTGAATCTCTGCCTTTAAATCTGACGATACATGAATTTCGCCACCTATTATTTCAGCAGAATTAGTTACATCCTTATCAATGATAATATCTACATTATTTTCTGTAGAACTTGTACTTTTTTCAGTACGGATTTTTCCACCTTCAACTTTAGAACCATTTACACCGCCGCCAATCTTAATAGATGCTCTATTTGTATTAGTCATGTTTTTGCCTCACTTGCAGACTGTATTTAAACTAAGAAAACACTATCTTTATTCATCCTCTTGGTTAGAAGATTGATCAGAGGAAGAATCCTGACTTTCTGAACTTTTGTCATCACCAGGTTCAGGAACTTGTTCAGTTTCAATACTGGCTCCCAAAATTTCACTGTTATTCACATCTCTACCAATATTAACTGAACCATCAATTAAATCGTTCCCAGCACTTTGGGAATTAGCTGTAGCATAGGTGTTTAATATGAATTGTGCGCCTTCCTTGGAAAGATTAGATATAACAGCAACAGCGGATTTATCACCATTTACTATACTTAAAAAAGAATTTTTATCAATTTGAATTTCACCATCTCCTTTGGGACTCCAGTCAATACAGTCAATAAAGCAACTTGTTTGATAAACTCTATTATTCTGAGCTTGTTTATCACTTTTATTTTGATGTTGAACTTCATTGATAACTATATTTAAATTTAGACCACCCCTTTGAGTTTGAAAGAATTTAGCACAGTTGAGATGACATTTATCTAAAGTGAGTAGTGTTAAATCTGCATATCTAAAATCTACTCCGGTTAAATTACTTTCAATCAAGCTACTATTTCTTAAAGTTGCATTAGAAAAATTAGCTTTAACTAAATCAGATTTTTCTATTCTAGTCTCTATCATTCTGGCACGATGGAGCCTGACTTCGTTAAGGTTACATTGATTGAAAATACTAAAACAAAGATTTGTATCAGAAATATCTGCTGATTTTAGTGTTTTGCCATTGAATGTTGTTCTAATAAATTCACAATTATAAAGTTTTGCTTTTAATAAGTAAGTAGCTTCAAAATCTGTATCTATAATTACGTTATTACTGAGATCTACATAATTCATTAATGCGTTATCAAACTTACAATTACTAATAGTTCCCTTTTTCTCGACTTTCCCTTGTGTGGGCAATACTGGTTTTGAGCCAATACGACAAGTAATTGATTCAGTTACGCTTGTATTTTGCTTCTGAGACTTATCAATTTGTACTCCTAAAGTAGTAAACCGAGATTTCGTAAATATCGTTTTATCAAAGGCACAATCATAGAATATACAATCTATTAAGTGCGATTCAGAGAAGTTTGTATTTTCTAAATTAGAGTCTTCAAATTTGCTATATATCCTAGTTTTCAAAAAACTACAATAACTTAAATCGCAATTTAAAAAACTAAGATATTCGTTATTCTCTAGTCTTGATTTATTGTAATTTAAGGTTCGGCTATTGTCAAAAACTGATTCTCTTAACCGTGCTTGCATAAACTCTACTTTAGATAATTGACAATTAGTAAAATTTGCAAACTCCATTGTAGAGTTTATGAATTGCACATGAGTAAATTTCGAGCCATTAAAACTAGCAAGACTTAGCTCCGAGTTGATAAACTTTACATTATAAAGCTGGCAGTTTTGGCAATTCAGTTTATAGAGATTACTAACTCCATCAAATTCAATATACGCTACTTTTATACCAGATTCGCTACATTTTTCCAGAAATATTCTTGGGTCATTATCGCCTAAGTCTGTTTGATTAACCTCAGCCTTAAAGGTTAGGGTAAGAAAACCTTTATTGATTTGTATTTTATCAGTACCTCTTAATGTGCCTATAGTTGGCAATGTGTCTACAGTAGAATTGAGAGAAACGCTAATTTCCGGATCGCTGTAATGATTAAACTCAAAACCATCTAGTTTTGACCAAGAGATATTCATGAAAAACCAGTATCTCGAAATCGGTATTGCTGGTAATGGCGTAGGAGGGACTACCAACACCTGAGGGTTATTGATATCTCCATAAACCATGACAGTACAAATGCAACCTTTATGCTCATAGCTTATATCGAATGCTTCAGGCAAGGAAATATTTCTCTCTCTGGGTCCAATAGCAAAACTTATTATCATAATTAATTAGCCTCCTCACCCGTTTTGCTGTTGATTGTATCTTTGATTCGCTCTAATACTCTTGACTGATTTCTCATAACTTCCTGAGCAGTAACTTTTAAAGTACAATATCCCCTAATTTGGTCATTAACTAATTTATTCTCAAAGTCACTCTCAGCTTGTTCGTCCCATTTTCCACCAATTTTTCTGTATTCTTCATCTCGGCAATAGACAATAACACCATAGTTTTCAAAATCTATGACTAAACACTGTGCTAATTCCTGTCTTGGTGCATAATTTCTTATATTATTAGGTACAGGTAACTCCTGTTGTTGTACCATTGTGCTCAATGAGCTTAAAAAGTTAACACCAACAGGAGATAACTCAGACTGTAGTTGTAAGTCTTGCCACGATGAATTAGATTTTGGCCATCTCAAGTAATATGTCGGTCTTTCTACAACTTTGCCATTACCATTTACGCTTGGAATAACTTCAAGTGAAGGAAACTTTAAATCTTTGATAGATTCGTCAAGACTAGCGACATCTTCAAACATTTTTTTGCCCTGAGAAATCAAAGCTCTAATGGGTGTACTGACTTTATAAAAATTATTTTGTAGTTTATTAATAGAATCTGTATGGCTTTTATAGGCACTAATTGTTCGTTCTAGTTCTTGCCTTTTTTGTTCTAGTTCTTGTATTTGTTGAATCTGTTCTGCTTCTCGAAACTGAAGTTGCTTTAATTGCTCTTGGTCTTGTGTTTGTTGCTCTTCTAAATTTTGTTTTTCTACTTTTATCTCTTCTAGCTCTTTATTTTTCTGTTCAGCTTCTTTAACGGCTCCTTCATACTCTTCACTTAATCTAATTTGTTCCGCATTTTTGTAGAAAGGTCTAGGGTTAATACCATATATAATTACTGTCTCCAAGTCCTCACGAGCAGACATATATTTTTTAGAAGCAGCAACTATAGCTTTGCTTAAATAAAAAGCAAATGTTGAAGAAATAGCTGCTAAAACAAAAGCTATAGCAGGAAGATACGGGTCTGCATACTTGGCATTTTGATTTCCTACTAATACTGCTTGGAATGTTATAAATACATCTCCTAATAAAATAAAAAATATTGGTGAAACTTTCCTACCAAATAAAGACATTTTTATTCTTTGCCCAAGAATCTCTGATTCATCTACTAGAGTAGTTATAGGTAAAGCAGCCGTTACAAGTAAACTGAGTACACCTTTAATTGGAAATATAAGTATCTTGTCGCTATCCGACAGAGCAAGCCTTTGTCCAAAGGAGTAGTCCAATATTGCAAACTGCCCAAAACCCAGACAGCATAAAACAATGAATAACATCAAAAATAGAATTCTGTGGCGAATTTGTTCTTGTTTATACCATGTTTCAAGTTGTTTACGGGATTTTGGACTTTCAATGTAATTTTGGTACTGTTCTTCAATCTCTTGTCTGTCTGGCTCATTTACAGTCATGTTTACTCCTTAATGAGATTGATAATTTTTGTTCTTCAATAAGCTATAACTGTTTTAAATCTTTGGGAATTTCGCAAGCAGGAGATTCAGGACTATCCAAATAAGTTTTTTTGTATTTTGCTTCTATCATTGATTCCAAATCATGCTCAAGAAGAACTCCGCCCATATCACTTATCTCTAAAAATTCTCTTGCTACTTCATTACTAACTTGTTTACCTTCATGAAAAGCCTCACTTGCATTTATCCTTCCTTTTTCTTTTTGTCTTAACAAAAATTTTAAAATTGGATATTGTCTGGAAAAATTGAAATAATTAATGGCTCCGACTTTTGATGTATCTTTATCCCGTACGTAACGTTCAAGAGTTATATTCACTCCAGCTTCTTTCATTTCAAGTGGTAGAGAAACCAAGAAAATAACACTTTTAATATTGGGATTACGAATTTGAAGGTTTCTCTCCATGCTCAAATACAGAACTTGTTCTTGTTGCTTATTATCATTAGACGGTTTCCAGGCAAGACAAGTATCTTTATTTGTATAAATAAAACCATTAGCATATTCATCTATACGACTAATATCAAAAATTTTATAGTTACTAGAAAATGTAACCAAAGTCGTAATTTTTGGTGTATAGTTTATGCTGGTTAATACTTTGTCTTGTTTTTCTGTTTTTATATTGACATTGACGGGTAATCTCAACACTAATTTATGAGGAGAGCAGCTTTGACTTCCAAATATGCGACTGTAGATAGAATCATTCAGTTGCACACTTTCCTTCTGAGCGTCTTGAGTTGTAAATTCACATTGATGCTTACAGGATGTCAGTGCTAAACTAGCCAGGATAATAGTTGCACTAATTCCTAATAATTGGTAGAAACTTTTCATTTACACCTGTATGATTCAACATATTTACAGCCATTTTCAGGTAAATAGACTACAGTCGTAGAGGCGCAATATCTTGCGTCCTTACAAGCGGTGTGGTTCATTTAGGTGAAAACTGCTGTAATTTGCAAAAGAAGTGCTATTTGTTTACTATTTTGGCTGTAAATAGTCTGTAGCGTGAGTTCACCATTGCTGATTTTGTAGATGGTTACAGTGTCCACTCATACTAAATGCGTATACTTATGCGGAATTTACTAACTTAACTACCAATTCTCTTCGCTGTATTCCAGATATTTACCAAACTTTGTTCTAAATTACTCTCACAATAACAGCTACTTAAGTACTATGAGTATCTATTGAAACCACATTTTACTCAATCTTTACCTTCTCTGACATCTTGCACCTTTCAATAAGGGTAGGGTGAGTACTGTCAGCCCTACGAAATAATAAGCCTTTTTCGCCTGCGATTTTCGCTTAGGAGGCGGCGGTACAAGATTATGAGTTCTCTAACTGTTTTTGTTTTTTCAATAAAAAAGCTAAGAATAACAAAAAGATGTGATAGAAATCACACTAAACTATAAAAACACGAGTAAGTGCCCGAATGGCGCTAACTCGTGTTTAGATTAAAGGGTAGCGATCGCTCAATACTGTTCGGTAGGAGAAATCCTGCTTTTAGCTTTGATCGCGGGCCAGAAAGTACGGGGTTTTCAGCATTTTTCTTATAAACTCACTTCAATTGCGGTTACAATAAGTGGTATCATAATTTGGTTACAAAAGCTGCTATGGAACGCGAAGCTGTAACAATCCGTTTTCCATCTGATCTACTTGCTAAAGCCAGAAGTCTCAAGGAAGGCAATGAATCTTTGAACGATTTAGTCATTGAAGCTGTAGAGCAGGAGGTGCGACGTCGGAGGGGTTGGGCAGCCCATCAACGGATTATTGCTCGCAGCGAGGCAGTTAAAGTGAAAACTGGTATACAATCAGCCTCTACAGAGTTGATCCGTAGCCTCAGAGAGAGCGAGGATCGATATGACTAGAGTCCTGTGCCTTGATACCAGCGTTTGGATACCTTACCTTGTACCAGAGACTTATCAGCTTCAAGCTAGAACCTTAGTCACAGAGGCATTAAGTCTTAACTTGCGCTTAGTGGCTCCAGCATTTACTTGGGCAGAGGTAGGATCTGTGCTGCGAAAGAAAACTCGAATGAAAGTGATCACAACAGAGGAAGCACAGGGTTTTTTTCAAGACTTCTGCGAACTTCCCATTGATTACATAGAAGAGGAAGTCATTCGGGTGAAAGCTTGGGAAATTGCAGAGCGATATGTACTACCTACGTTATATGATGCAGCATTTATAGCTTGCGCTGAAAGTGTTTCTGCCGAGTTTTGGACGGCGGATGTAACACTTGTCAGACAACTCACGCCTCGACCGATTTACCTAAGAGAACTTTCTTGAAATTTAGTGCAAAAACGCAAAGAATTCTTTGCGTTTTTGCGTTTTTGCGTTTTTGTAGAGACTAAACTTTCACATCCAATGTACGCACCAAAAATGCCCACTTATCTGCAATTTCCTCAATGATCTTTGCTGTAGGCTTACCAGCACCATGTCCCGCTTTTGTCTCAATTCTAATCAGTGCTGGCGCATCACCATTGTGAGCAGCTTGCAAAGCAGCGGCAAATTTGAAACTATGGGCGGGAACAACGCGATCGTCATGATCGGCTGTGGTAATCATTGTTGCTGGGTATGCTGTACCTGGTTTAAGTTTGTGCAATGGCGAATAAGCGTAAAGTGTTTTGAAATCTTCTTGATTGTCTGGCGAGCCATATTCAGAAGTCCATGCCCAACCAATAGTAAATTTATGGAAGCGCAACATATCCATAACACCCACAGCAGGTAAAGCAGCACCGAATAAATCGGGACGTTGAGTTATGCAAGCACCAACAAGTAATCCGCCGTTACTTCCACCGCCAATTGCTAACTTAGCAGGCTTTGTATAACTGTTGGCAATCAGCCACTCAGCAGCAGCAATAAAGTCATCAAACACATTTTGCTTTTTCGACTTCATACCCGCCTGATGCCATTCTTCCCCATACTCACCGCCACCGCGTAAGTTAGCCAAAGCATACACACCACCCATTTCCATCCATACTAAATTACTGACAGAAAAGTTGGGGCTTAGAGAGACATTGAAACCACCATAACCATAGAGATATATAGGATTATTACCATCTAATTTAATCCCCTTTTTATAAGTAAGAAACATTGGGACTTTTGTACCATCATTGCTTTTATAAAAAACTTGTTTTGTCTCGTAATCTTCGGGGTTAAAAGCTACCTTTGGCTGACGGAAAAGTGTGCTCTTTCCGCTTACCATGTCGTAGCGATAGACGGTTCCTGGTGTGGTAAAGCTGGTGAAACTATAGAAAGTTTCGGTATCATGTCGCTTGCCATGAAAGCCACCGGCTGAACCGAGTCCTGGTAATTTAACCTCACGTATCAATTTGCCTTTTAGGTCAAAAATCTTAATTTGGCTATGAGCATCTTGAAGATAATCAGCAACAAACTGGTTATTAAGTATACTAACGCCTTCTAAAGTTTCTGTCGCTTGAGGGATGATTTCTTTCCAGTTTTCTCGTGCCGGATTTTTAGTATCAATAGCAATGACTCGTCCTCTTGGTGCGTTGAAATCAGTGCGGAAATAGAAGATAGAATCGTCATTATCGATCACACTGAAACTAGACTCAAACTCCTGAATCAGTTCTACAACTTTCGCTTTTGGGTTCGTCAAATCTTTGTAGAAAACTAAATTTCTAGGGTCAGATCCTTGCCATACAGAAATAATAAGGTAACGTCCATCTTCTGTGACATCACCGTTAAATCCCCATTCTTTCTGGTCTAGACGATTGTAAATCAGTAAGTCTTCTGATTGAGGTGTTCCCAGTTTATGGTAGTAAAGCTTTTGGTAATAATTAACATCTTCTAATTTTGTTTTTTCCTTTGGCTCATCATAGCGACTGTAGAAAAACCCTTTACTATCATTTGTCCAGGATGCACCAGAGAATTTAATCCACTTCAAGTGGTCTTTGAGGTCAATACCTGTTTCAATATCCCTCACTTTCCATTCTTGCCAGTCAGAACCAGCAGTGGATAGACCGTATGCTAAAAAATTACCATCTTCACTAATAGTTGTTCCTGAAAGAGCAACAGTACCATCTTCTGAAAGTGTATTTGGGTCAAGTAAAACTTTTGGTTCAGCGTCGAGAGAAGTTAAGGTGTATAAAACAGACTGGTTTTGCAGTCCGTTATTTTTAAAGTAAAAGTAACGCTTACCCTCTTTGAAAGGAAGACTATATTTTTCGTAATCCCATAATTTGGTGAGACGCTGCTTAATTTTTTCTCTTGCAGGAATTTCCTGAAGATAGCCAAAAGTCACTTTATTTTGTGCTTCTACCCAAGCCTTTGTTTCTACTGAGTCAGGATTTTCTAAGGGACGATAAGGGTCTGCTACTGAAGTACCGTGGTAATCATCAACTTGATTGTTTTTGGGGCTAACTGGATAGCTCAAGTGTTTTTTTTCAGACATATTTCGGTGTGAAGAGGGTAGTTTTACATAGTGTAGGGGTTGGTCCTTAGTTATGCCATTTTGTATTGATGAATGCCAGTCAGTATAAGTTTTGGCAATTGCAATATCAGGAGCTAACAACCACCTACATATAATGATAGTTGTGAGTAAGATGAACAAAAATCGCTGTAGAGTTTTCATCAGTCAACAAGTTTTTCGCCTTTGAGCATCCGGGATGCGGCTTCTAGTAAGACTTCTTCAAGATATGGTTTGGTGAAATAACCGCTTGCACCCATTTGAATTGCCATTTGTCTGTGCTTTTGTGCACCCCGTGAGGTAAGCATAGCAATCGGCAAATGCTTGAGGTTAGGGTTTTTCTGGATGCGAGATAGCAACTCTAAGCCGTCGCAGCGAGGCATTTCAATGTCACAAAATACAATATCACAAGGTAGATCACAACGCAGTTTATCCCAGGCTTCTTGACCATCACGCGCCTGTTCTACACGATAACCTGCTTTATTAAATGTCAGTGATAACAATTCCCGTACTGTAATTGAGTCATCCACAATCAGCACTGTGGGGTTCATTTCCACAGCAGCCGTTTCTTGTATAGTAGGAGTCTGCTGCTGTTGGCAAAGACTGGCACTACGCTGTTTGGAGGTTCGTCCTTGGAAGATGTCAATAATTTCCATAACATCCGCAATAGGCATAATACGACCATCACCCAGGATCGTCGCACCAGCAACACCAATAGGTTTGGGCAACGGTCCTTCAAATTGCTTAATCACGATTTCTTGCTCGTTAAGCACTTGATCTACCTGTAGGGCAAGAAGGACATTTGCCGATCGCACGACAACAACACAAATCATATCGTCGTCCCGATGACCACCATAAATACTACCTCGACTCAGTTGACGATGAACAGTTAAAATTTCTTTGAGTTGTTGCAATGGCAGGAGTGTGTTACGCCAAGGAATGTATTTCTGCCCATCAGAATTTTGTTGGATATTTTTTACAGGAACATCTAAGGTATCTTCCACACCATCCATTGGGAAAGCAATGCGCGCTTTATCAGATATACAGCAAAGGGCTTTGCAAATACTCAGAGTCAGGGGTAGACAAATAGTGAAAGTTGTTCCCCCGCCGAGAGTGGAATGAATATTAATTTTCCCTCGCATTTCGCTCATTCTAGCGAGAACAACATCCAAACCGATACCACGACCTGCTAATTCATCTTCTTTTTCTTTGGTACTAAAACCTGGTTGGAACAGTAAATCGTAAACATGATGTCGAGATAAGCTTTTAGCTTGTTCTGGCGTTATTATGCCAATCTTAATGGCTTTTGCCTTCACCGCTTCTATGTCAATACCTGCGCCATCATCACTGATCGAAATGACAGTTTGATTACCTTGATGGAATGCGCGGACAGTTATAACTCCCACAGGTGGCTTACCAATCGCTTGTCGTATGTCTGGTGTTTCGATACCGTGGGCGATCGCATTGTTCAGTAAATGAGTCAGTGGGGTTTTAAGATGTTCCAGAATCACTTTGTCTATCAAGGTTTCTCGACCTTCGATAACGAGTTGCGCTTGTTTACCACACTTGATAGCGCTTTCGCGCACTCCTCGTTCTAAAGGAGTGGTGACTTCCGCAAATGGTTCCATTCGCGATCGCATTATCCCTTCTTGAAGCTGGTTAGTCACCTGTCGGAACTGTCGCGCGACTCCTTCGGTATCTTCTGTTACAAAATCAATATCACTGGCTGCCTCACGTACCCGCACAATCAGTTCAATCATTTCTTGCGACAGGGTATGAAAAGGACTAAACTGATCCATTTCCAATTTAGTCAAACCTCTGTCTATATCTTTATTGTAATCATCGCTGTGATGACTGCGGTTCGGGTTAACAGATGCATCTAATAGCGATCGTTCGTACAATTCCTGCATTCTCGCCCCGACATTACTCAACTGCTGCATTTGAAGCAGCAAGTTATCTAAAAACTGTCGCAGACGTTGTTGGTCTTGTTCCAACGTGTTGCGATTAACGACTAATTCTCCTACTAAATTACTCAGATCATCCAGATGCTTAACTGGAACTTTTATTAGTTGTTCAAATTTTGTCGTGCGATAGACAAAGGGACGAGGAGACAAATCTTTCTTGCCTCTATCTGATGTTACCTGGTTTGCTGCTACACCCAATAATTTTCCTTGAGCGGTTCTTTCTTCTGATCTGAGTTCTGCATTGACCTCTGATACTACTTCCTCGCTTAGTAACTCATCTAACTCAGTCAAGTTGCCATTCAAGAAGATATCAATTTCTTGAGTTAATTCATCTTCTGAATCAACTGCTTCTATTCTGAACAAATTTTCCTTGACATCAAGTGCTGAATCTAGCTGTAAAAAATTATCGCCATCCAAATCTGCTTCTGTGTTTATAATCTCTGGCTGTTGGTGTGAGCACTCAGAGTTCACCCTCAAATTAATATCTTGAAGTTCTTGTGTCAAAAAACCATTGTTAACTAACTCTTGCTTATTTTCAGCTTCTAAAGACAATATCGTAAATTCTGGAGCTAATTCTACAGCTTCTGGTTGTTGGGAAAACAAACTCAAATCTATCTGAGATACTATAGATGTACTTTGGGTACCTATAGTCGTGTCAATAGAAGATGATTCTTTGATATTTAATGTTAACTTTTGAAACCAATCATCGTCGCTTTCTGATAAAAACAACAAATCTAGTTGTTGTTCTTCCATGTTCAAATTAAGTTCCGAATCTTCAAACATCAAACTATCTAAGGTAGAAGTTTTGGACTGATTTACTACATCATAAAAAAAGTCTTCAGCAGCGGTAGCCAACAAAATTTCTTCTAACTCACTTGCTACATGCTGTTGATCGGGAGGAGAAAAATCGTCATTTTTTCCCTTTAATTCCAGTTCCCAAAACTTATTAAAATTTTCTATTTCAATCTGCGAACTCTTGAGTTCATAAGAAGTTGATTTTTCCCCAGGCAAGCCTATTATATTATCTTCTGCTGTCTTAATAAATAGATCTTCTAAAGTTAAGATTTCGTCTTGATCTGATATTGTTTTTACATTAGTGAACAGAGGATAATCTCTTGCCTCTATTAGTTTTGCTTTTATCGATTGTAATGATAAATCATGAGAGCTACTTTCTTGTTTTTTGGAAAGCTCAATATTGGCAATAGTCTCTGTTTGTCTTTGATTAATTTGTCCTGTGTATAATTGTTGATTTTCATCTAGTAAGAGTTCTAAGAGACTAGTCACTTTATCTTGTATTTTTTCCCCAGTACCAACAAACTGTTCTAATGGAGTTTTTACAATTTCTGCTATATCTTGTGGTGCAAGTTTTTTCTCAAAAGTTAACTCTTCAGTTAAGTGACTCGTTGTCTGATGATCGGATTCTAAATTGTCTTCTAATAAATCATCATAAAACAAAAGAGTATCTTCTTCTGTTTCTATTGCTTGCTGCTGAGTACGAATTGTGCTTTTATCAATTAATTTTTCAAGGACGTTATTAGTTTCTTCGGTGTTGCCATTGCTAACATCTCTTTTTAATTTATCCTCAGCGTTAATCTCTAAAATTTCTTCTTTGTCCCACATTTGGTCTTCTAAACTGTCACCTTCAAAAAAATCAGCCAGGAGATTTAAGTTAGATCTTCTGACTTCTTGTTCTTGGTTCTTCGTATCTGTTGTATGAGTTAAAGGAGGGTTATCATTGCTATTGAATTGCTCAGACAGTTCAGATAAACTAGTAATTCTGTCATGTTCAGCAATGTCCAAAAAGCTTGTATAAGTGGCATTACTTGTTGTTTGTGCTATTTCTTTACTATATTCCAAGTATAAAGTGCTAGAAGATATAACTGGTGGTAATTCTAATAGTTCTGTTGGGCTATCTGACTCACCTGCCAAAATCAGGGGTTTTTCTAACAATTCAGTTGTCTGTTCTACCCTGATGAGTGCCTGCAATTGCTGACTAATTGTTATTTCAGTTTCTTTACCTGCAATAACTAATTCTAAAGCTTGTTTAAGATCTGTAATAACGGTTTTAGCGAGAGTGAGATAGGTATTTTGTGGAAATGCGATCGCACTTCCTGCTGTTCGACACAAACTACACCAGTTAGACCAATTGAATTCTTCACCAAGTTCAGCTAACTCGTCACAACACTTATAAAGGCTTTGCCGTGTTTGCGGTGTTGCAGTTTGTTTAAACAGTTGCAACATTTCCCGTAATATCCGGATAACTTGACTTTGCACAGTTTGTAGGTTTTGCAAACTTTCACTTCTTTGTGGTAGAGTCTGTGGCAAAGTTGCAGGAGAAACTTTTGCTAAGATACTTATATTTTCTGTAAGTTTCTTGCGACTTTCTTCTACTAGTAAGTCCAAATGTTCTTGCAGCCATTTGAAGACCGGTTCAGTTTCTGACATTAGGGTCTGTGCCATTTCATCAGTAAGACCAGAAGGTTCGGTGCAACTTTCTAACAGCGCTTTTAAGGTATCAGATACACCAAGAAACAAAGATTCTAATTTTTGGTCAACTTGAATTGGATGCTGTTTGAGAACCTTAAAATAGTCTTCCAAACGGTGAGCCGTGTGTTGAATGCTACTCATACCAAGCATTGCTGCTCCTCCTTTAATGGAGTGAGCCGCCCGAAAAACTTCGTTAATCATTTCCGGGTTATCAAGGGTACTCTGGAGATTCAGCAAGCCCTTTTCTATCGTATCTAGGTGGTCTTTTGCTTCCTCAATGAAGTAACCCAAAATGCGCTGTTGTTGTTCTGGCAGCATAGTTTTTAATCATTAAGTCATTGGTCAACAGTCAAAAATCAATAGTTAATAGTCTATATTCAAAAGTCAAGACTTATACATTGAACTATAGACTATTAACTAGTTATCTTGTATTTTCAGAGATTTCGACTTGGAAACGTTCAACGGAGGTGATCAGCTCACCAGATACACTCACCAAACTATGTAAAGCACCAGATACTCGTTGTGCTTCTCGTGAAGTGTCTTGCGCTGTTAATTCTACAGATTGCATAACTTCAGCCACAGTACTGAAGGTTTCGGTCTGTTCAACAGTGTCCAAGGTAATCCCACGCACTAAAGCATCGATGCACTTGGCGACTTGAATAATTTTTTCTAGCGATCGCTTGGCTTCTTCTGCCAAGTTCGTACCTTTAATGACCTGTTGTATACCTTCCTCCATCGCAATCATCACAGAGCCTGTTTCGCTCTGAATTTGCATGACTATTTGTTCTATTTCTTTCAACGACTTAGCTGATTTATCTGCTAACTGGCGTACTTCATCCGCCACAATTGCAAAACCTCGTCCGGCAGTTCCAGCGCGTGCCGCTTCAATGCTAGCATTGAGTGCTAACAGATTCGTCCGAGAAGCAATTTGCGAAATCAACGCCACAATCTTGGAAATTTCTTGGCAAGACTCTGCCAGTCGCTTCACTTTTCGGGTTGTTTGCGCTACAGTTTCCCGAATTTCTAAAATCCCTGCCAAAGTATTCTCTACTGCTTGTCCACCTTGAAGAGCAATATCGCTAGCATCACGGGTAACAGCTTCTGCTTGCTGTGCTGCTTGTGCGACACGTTGGATTGAGTCAGTCATAACTTGTACAGAATTCAGCGTCACCGCCAATTCTTGCGCTTGTCGTAGGGCATCCCCAGATAAGGCCCTAGCAAAGGTTTCCGAATTGGTTGCCCCTCTGGTAACTTCGTGCGCAGCGACTTTCACCTGTTGTACCAGATCCCGCAGGTTTTGAATTGTGAAGTTAAAAGCATCAGCGATCGCTCCAAGTACGTCGGCAGTTACCTCAGCTTGCACTGTCAAATCTCCTCTGGCAGCTCCTTCTACATCGTCTAACAGGTGAATCACTTGGCGTTGCAGGTTTTCTCTAGCTTCCTCTTGTTCTTGAGCTTTACGTGTAGCTTCATTAGTAGTCGTTAATATAACACGAGTCATTTGGTTAAAGCCAGCTGCCAGTTGCCCAAGTTCGTCTTTTGAATACACGGTGGCTTGGACATTAAAGTTTCCTTGGCGCACAGCATCAAATTGGGCTTGTAGATCTTTAGCTGTGCGGTAAATTTGCCTCTGGGTGAGACTCCCCATAATACCTGCGCTAGCAAACCCAGCAATTCCAGATGCCAAAGTCATTACCCTACCTGTGTTTTGTACCAACTCCCGTTGTTCAACTGGCGACAACTTCGCATAAACAAAGCTGACTCCAGCAACAACCAGGGCAGAAACAACACCCACTGTACCAGCGACAATCCATTGTTTAGTTTGTAGAGGGGCATTTGCTAATGGAGCAAGAAAACCTTGCTTGACAGAGACTTGAGGTTTTCTGTTCCACAGATCAGCTCGGATAATGACTGGGACTTTTCGTTGCGAACCAGTACTCATAAACACCTCAGAATCACGAGCATCTTGGCTACTACGCAAAGCCCAATCGTCCCTTCCGGGCAGGAGAAAAGCTCCATCACCTTTGAGGGTGCTATCCCAAGTCAAATCGTAATTTTGCTGAGTGAGTGTAGTCTCTGCCTGAGTGGGTTGTGAAGTGTTGTTTTCCACAGATGTTGAAGATATCTGTGGTTCCTCAAAGGGAGAATTTTGTCTGAAGTTGAATCCCGGAATATTCCCTGAATCGTCAAATTGATCAAAGTCCTCTAAAGACTCTATTTTGTCAGCCTTAAAAGTATTTGTATTCTCTGCTTTCGCTTCTTGATGATTCACATTAGATAGTTGCCGTGCTTCTTGTTGAATAACATCAGAAAAGCTATCGCTAAAATTTTCTTTTGAATTGAACGTTGTATCAGATACGATACTATCGTCTGTTGATATATCAAATGGACTGCTAATAGGTAGCTCTTCCATGTCGTCTACAGCTTTTTGAAGTTCATTTAAGGAATTTAAATGAAAGCTGCTACTGTTAGTCTTAAAATTTTGATTCTCTGCCGAATTTTCTAATTCTTGTTTCTTCACTGTTTGAGATTGAGAAGAATCAGGAAAATTATTGTCTTTTTTATCGTGTTTCTCAAAATCTTGAGCATCTAGCTTTTGTTGATATTCTTTTATATTGTCAAGACCATTGCGGGCAAGGCGAATAATTTCTTGGTCATCTGTAAACTTTAAAACTTTTTGGTATTCTATTTTTGCCACATCACACTGCTGCAAAACATAGTATATGTGACCCCGCAGCAAAGATATATTAGGGTCATATGGTAAATGTTGCACCAGTTGATCGATCAGAGTGGCTGCTTGTTTGTAGTTTCCTTGCACGTAAGCTTTATAAGCCTGAACATAGGTCTGCTCATACTCTTTTATACTCACTACCCTTTTGTGCCTCCATTTCATTCTGTCGCTTCATTAAACGACTGAAAAATCTGCGGTGCCCCAACTCGCTGCACTTAAATTGAAAATTCACTCAGGCGCTCATTGAAAAAAGATTCTTTATTTTGTAAGCGCACGCACGAATCAGGCATTGCAAGAGCGTGTCCCAAGGGGACTTACACATAGCATTTTCTCTGGGCATACGCGCTCTTCGTGTCTGTCCGCCCAAGCCAAGTGCCGTAGGCATAGGACATAGGACCTAAGCGAGTTGGGCTAACTCATTTTTTACCCAACCCATAGCGCACTTCGTAAAATTGCTTTGTGATCAAGCAGCCGTAAACACTGATTTTTTTTAGCCCCTAATATCCATTCTCCTTGTAAAAACAGAGCCATTGTATCTGGTACACTCCTCATAGATACCCTTAGCTGCTTTTTATCAAGCCAGTCCATACCGCCGATTTCTTCAACCGCTAAACCGACTATTATATCTTGCTGTTCTATAGCAATCACAGGAATCTGAGAACGATTGGTATTTAAGGTGGTTCCTTGTCCTAGAAATTGACCCAAATCAGCCACCCAAATCACTCGACCTCGTAGATTTAGAGCACCCAAAACCAAGGAAGAAGTATTAGGAATTGGGGTAATTCTATCAGGACTTAGTTCAATTACCTCCCGAATATCACTGGCTAGTAGTGCAAACTCCTGACGCAAGGGTTCACCCTGAGCGGAGCCGAAGGGAATATAAAATCTTAGACATAACTCTTTTTCTGGACTTTTTACTTCTAATTCAGAACGGGACTGCTCTTGTCCACTTCCTCCTAAAAAGTCCGCTTGAGTGATCATTTTGTGTTCATCCTTATCCTCGCAACAGCTGTTTGACTGTTCCAACCAACTCAGTTGGTTGGAAGGGTTTAGCTATATAGGCATCGGCTCCCTGTTTGATACCCCAGTAGCGATCAACTTCTTCACCTTTGGAAGAACATATCACTACCGGAAGATTTTGGGTTTTAGGATTAGACTTTAAGCGACGACAAACTTCATACCCATTCATCCGAGGCATGACTATATCCAAAACGACTAAATCGGGACAAGCAGTTTGAATTGCCTCCAATGCTTCTACTCCATCACTCGCATGGGTTACTGTTAAACCACTCGCTTTTAATAGGTCTGTAATCATCTCCCTCTGTGTAACACTGTCTTCCACTATCAGAACTGTACTCATATGACGCCCATATACCTCCTGATGTAGACGTTTCTGCTTAGAACACTTGCTGATTTCCCTAACCGTCTTTACTGTATAAAATAATTCTATCCCAACCTGTCAAGAGTACCCTATCCGAATCAAAATGCTATCTCAGTTATAAAAAAGTTAGCAATTATACGGCTGTAAAACACAAAACATCAGTACACAATAGAAATAGGTGACAAATTATAACAGGTATTTGTTGTGTGTTCATACAGTATAGACGTAACATGACATGTGTGTATGTGATTCAAACGATAATCGCTATCTTGGATACAAGTGATTAATCATACAAAAATGATGGACGATAAAATTGAAATATTTCAGCCGTGGGATAAAAATAAAAAAAATCGCACAGCCTGCCATTTGGCATACAAAGTAGCGTATCCTTCACGCATAGAACATACCCGAAGGGTGAGACAACCTGCTGCACAAACGTAGGTGCAGGTAACTGCCTCTGGTGTTGGGTTTAACTGTTAAGAGTAACTTTTATGATCCTTTTTTACTTATATACGTAGATAATTGTTCACTGATTTTAGGAGTCTTAAGTACACAAAAGGAATAACAGTGTGCTGTATTTAGCAGAAGTACAAAAGCAGAAAGGCGGTTTACTTGGTGGTGGCAAAACTGAACTAAAACTATTGGCTTGTCAACGAACTGACCAAAGTTGGAGTACAGTTTCTGAAGAAGTGGTTCCTGCTGAGGAAGCTAGCAAATTAAGTGATGGAGTCCTCGTATTGGTTGAAATCAATCCCAAGCGTAAAGTACAACGGATTCAAGAGGCGGGACGTCCGATCGTAAATATTTTGCAGAATTTTTCCCGTCAGGTGGAAAAATGTAAGCTTAGAGAAGAAGAAATTAACCAGTGGAAGCAGTCTCTGACGTTTCAAGCCCAAGAGTTAAATCGGCGTGAAATGGATATGGAAGAGCGTTTGGAACAACTGCAACAAATGGAGGATAAATTTCAGCGCTTGGAGGCGCAACAACAACAACTAGAAGCTTCCCGCCAGGAAATTGAAAAGTTGCAAACGGAGATTTCGTGCAACCGTAAAGAACTCGAAGGAGCATGGGAGCACTTGCGGGGTGAGCAACGTCGCTTGGAAGAGTACAAAACACAGTGTTCGTACTCTGCTGTGTTGGATAATCAGCAAAGTCCAGCACTAAACGAGTTACTTGCTCAAGTGTCTACTAGCCTTGCTTTTACACAAACAGTACGCGAATATCTCAATCATGCCCTGAAAGTGCTCGAAAGGCAGCAGGAAGTTTTAACAAAGAACTCAGGAGTCAGTTGTCAGAACTCAGAAATGTTGAAATAAGCACAGAAAAAAATAATCGAGCATTCAGTACGACTGGCTCTTGAGTCGAGGAGTCTGATTCCCCATTCGTCTGAATGCGAGCCAGAAAGTTATATTCATAACTGTTTGAAGTAAATCCACTCACCTTCAACTTGGGCGATCGCACCTCCAGGAAATGGATCAGTCTCCGAACGGTTTGGTGCATTGATTAAAGCAATTAGTTTTTCAATTTGCTCGAAACTAGAAGCACTCTGAATTATTTCTTGTAATACCTGACGCATGACGCGACGCTGTAGCGCCAGTGGCGCTTTCTGTAATACGCCACGGTTCAGCTTTATTGAATATGCCTCATCTGGCGATATCACCATCGCCTCTTGTCGCAACTCTACGGCAGCTTGTTCTAAATATTCTACTTCTGCTTGCAAAATTTCAGCAGTTTGGGCAAGAACTGATTCAACTTTAGGGTTGAAATTTTCTTGCAAATATGGTAATACATTTTGACGGATGCGATTACGGGCAAACTTCAAATCTTGATTTGTTGAATCTTCCCAAAGAGGTAGCTGAAAGTCTTGGCAAAATTGCCCAGTTTGCATACGAGTTATTTCTAACAGTGGGCGTATAAGCACGATGCCATTATCCAGCAGTCGTTGCCATGTTAATGCTTGCAAGCCATCAGCACCTGTACCGCGAATTAAGTTGTAAAGTAGAGTTTCAGCGCGATCGCTAGCTGTGTGACCTGTAACAATGCAATGAAATTGGTTTTCCTGGGCGATCGCACTAAAAACTTGATACCGCCAGTTACGTGCAGCAGCTTCGCTTTTTAAAGGTTCGTCTGCTGTTCGTATATAAAATGAAACACCCCAATTTTTTGCCAAGTTTTCTACATGCTTAGCATTTGCTTGGGAGTCGGAACGCCAGCAATGGTCGCAGTGGACAATACTTAGATACCATCCCCATTTTTTTTGTAAATCTAACAGTATTTTGATCAGACACAGGGAATCTTGTCCACCTGAAACTGCAACTAATAGTCGTTGGTTGCGCTCAAAGAGGTGACGAGAGCGGATCGTGCGGTGTAATTTTGCATGGACAGGAGTCCAAGGAGTGCGATCTGCCAATGGATGCAAGCTTCGCTTATCGCTCATTCAGCAATTTAAAGTTCAAAGGAGTAAGGGAAAGGGAAAATGATAACTGCTCACTGTTAACCCTTCGGGTTCGCAGTCGCCTACGGAGGGAAACCCTCCTGCAGCGCTGGCTCACTGCTCACTGATTCAGTCATGGGAGTGACAAACAACTGTCATTGATCCGTCATATTAGCTTGTTAGAGTTATCTCAAGGAAAAATTAAGTTTGCTCCTATCACCACAATTTGTGCTCTCTTGTATGGTAGATAGCAAAGGAGCATTTTTATAGCATATATTTATTCACACCACGCCGTTTATTTTTTGTGTGACCTATCATGCCTTTTTTCCCCAAACTGCGTCCATTCATTTTGATAGTCTTTTTTATAAGCTTCCTCTTAAGTGGAGTGCTCTCAGGAGGCTATTTTAGCAATGCTGCAACACCAAGTGCAGTAACACCTGTGTCTAATGTTGCCCTCACTCAGGGGGTACGTAAAACGGTATTGAAAAATGGTTTAACAGTCTTAACTAAGGAAGTCCACACCGCACCTGTGGTGAGTGTGCAGGTTTGGTATCGAGTTGGTTCGCGCAACGAGAAAGCAGGAGAGAGTGGCATATCTCACCAGCTAGAGCATTTGATGTTCAAAGGAACCACAGATCGTCCAGTACAATTTGGTCGGCTGTTTAGTGCTTTGGGAAGTCAGTCCAATGCTTTTACGAGTTATGACGAGACAGCTTATTTTGGCACAGTGCAACGCGACAAATTAGAAGCCCTAGTCACCTTAGAAGCTGATCGCATGGAAAGCGCTTTAATTGGGGCTGAACAACTGACAAGTGAAAAGCGCGTCGTCATCTCGGAATTACAAGGATACGAAAATTCTCCAAGCTATCGCCTTAATCGGGCTGTGATGCGAGCAGCTTTCCCGAAACGGGCTTATGGTTTACCCGTAGGAGGTACAAAAGCCGATGTACAGCAATTCACAGTGGAGCAGGTACGGAACTACTACAAAACCTACTACAGCCCTGACAATGCCACTCTAGTTATTACGGGAGATTTTGCCACAGAACCTGTGCTGAAAACTGTCCAAAAAACTTTTGGGAAGTTACCAAATCGGGGGAAACAAGACAGCCAAACTAAGGAAAATTCTTCAAAAACACCTTCTTCTACCTCTACTCCTAAAAAATCACCTTCTTCTACCTCTACTCCTAAAAAAACACCCCCTCCCTCCTCTTCTTCTAGCTCTACTTCTAAAAAATCACCTATCGTCTTAAAAGAACCAGGAAGCGCTGCATTATTGCAAGTCGTTTATCCTCTACCAAATGTTAATCATCCAGACGTACCAGCAATTGATCTGATGGATGTGATTCTCACGGGCGGACGTAGCTCACAGCTTTACCAAACCTTGGTAGAATCAGGCTTGGCAAGCTCGGTGGGTGCAAGTCCTTCAGAACTCATCGAACCAGGTTGGTACGAAATTAATGTCACAGCTGCTGCAGGTCAACCCCCATCAAAAATTGCTCAGGTGTTGCAACAGTCCTTGGCTCAACTGCAACAAAAACAAGTTACCACAGAAGAATTGAACCGAGCAAAGACGCAACTCCAAGCTTCCTTTGTACTTAGTAACCAAGATATCACCTCTCAGGCGACACAGCTAGGATATAACCAAACTGTCGCTGGGGATTATCGTTATGTTGAGGGATATCTTAAAGCAATTGCCAAACTCACAGCAGCAGATATACAGCGAGTAGCGAAAACTTACCTCAATCCTGCTAAACAAACTATCGGCTTCTTTGAACCCACTCTACCAGGTGGTAAGCCAGGGAGTTCCAGTGGTGCTTCTAGTCGCACTGTAGAAAACTTCAGCCCTGGTAAGCCAGTTGATCCAGCAGAACTTGCTAAATACCTCCCTCCTGCAACATCAGCCACTGCTTCGACTCAACAACCGTTACCACAGCAATTCACACTCAAAAATGGCTTGCGCGTTTTGCTGCTACCTGATCACAGTGTCCCCACTGTAAATCTCAGTGGACAAATTGATGCTGGTGCTGAATTTGATACTAATCAGAAAGCAGGTTTAGCAAGTTTGGTTGCAACCAATTTAATGAATGGAACTCAAACCAAAAATGCTCTAACTCTAGCAAAAACCCTGGAAGATAAGGGAGTCAGCTTGGGATTCGCTGCTAGTCGTGAAGGAGTTGGTATTGGTGGAAATGGGTTGTCTGCTAATATGCCGATATTAATTCAAACTCTGGCAGATGTAGTACAAAATGCTACCTTCCCAGATAAGCAACTAGAACTTACTCGTCAGCGGGCTTTGATAAGTCTGAAAGTACAACTCGATGATCCTCGCGGATTGGGACGACGGGTATTCCAACAAGCAATTTACCCTGAAAATCATCCCTTTCATAGCTTTCCTACAGAAGAAAGCTTAAAGAGCGTAACTCGTGCTGATGTGCTTCGCTTTTACCAGGAACACTATCGCCCAGATACGACAACGATCGCCCTTGTTGGTGACTTTGACCCTAACCAAGTGAAAGCACAATTCAATAAAGCTTTCGATAAATGGCAAGTTCAGAGTAAGCCACCGACTCTTAATTTACCTGCGGTGTCCTTACCGCAAACAATGAAACAGTTGAGTTCAGTGATTCCCGGTAAGACGGAAGCTGTTACCTACATAGGTTACAATGGTATCGCACGCAAAGATTCTCGTTACTATTCTGCTTTGGTACTCAATCAAATTTTGGGCGGCGATACCTTATCTAGTCGCTTGGGTACAGAGGTGCGCGATCGCCAAGGTTTAACCTACGGTATCTACAGTGGCTTTTCTACAGGTATCAATCCTGGTCCATTCTTAATTCAGATGCAGACCGCTCCAGGAGATGCTCAGAAGGCTATTACCAGCACTCTGGCTTTACTTAAGCAGTTGCGAGACCAAGGAATCACCCAAGCTGAATTGAATACAGCCAAACGCTCAATCACCAATAGCTACCCTGTAGAATTAGCTAATCCTAGTAGCGTAGCGAGCATGATTTTAGATAATGCCGTTTATGGTCTTTCTCAAACAGAAATCCGAGAATTTCCTAAACGAATTCAAGCAGTGACTCCGGTTCAGGTGCAACAGACAATACAAGAACTTATTCATCCAGATAAGCTGGTGATTGTCACGGCTGGACCTGGAGCTTAGGTCAAGTATGTAAGGATAAATATTCAGCAACCCAGTGTCTGAAGACACTGGGTTGCTGATTAACGACTGGTCAAATTTAAAACGAGCGCGGCAGGGTTCGAACCTGCGACCAACGGATTAGAAATCCGTGGCTCTATCCACTGAGCTACGCGCCCAATCCAAATAACTGCCTCGTTGGACAGTCACTTTATACATTATATCTATAAACCTAAGCAAAAGGCAATCTAAAATTATTGCAGATTTCACCTCGGCGAAGCTAAGATCCAAGTCGTCGCAAAAGTGAGTCAATGAACAAACACTAGAAACAAAGCAAATGGCATATTGGTTAGTCATAGGCGTGATCGCAGTACCAGTTTTAGGTTGAAACTGACTGGTTCAGTTTTATCAAATCTGTCTTTTGAAGTATTATTCAGCCAAAAAGCTGCTAAAAAAGTGCATTTCTACAGTAAAGTTCTATGAGTAGCGCTAACACCGAGTTACACCATCTCAAAACTATGTTCTCCACTCAAGGCATTGTCTGGGCTATCCTAAGTTAGAGTCTGCTAGCACTTCTACAATTTATGGTGTTTAGTAGTATAATGTCATATTCACTCTTGCTCCGAAAGCCTGCTGAGTGCAATGTTATTGGAACATATATTTTTGAAGCAATAGCTGATCTGGCTGCTGGTGTCTTATGCTTAAGAAATTGGCGCAGTCCACAAATACAAGAGTGGTGATAGTGTTTAGTTAGTCATCAGTATCGTTATGTTTTTATATTTCCTTGGAAAGATATTTGTCAGTTGTACAGAAATAGTCTTGCAAGAAAAACTTATCGTTTCCCTTGCGGTTCTGTTTTTTGTGAGCACTGATTTTTTCCTGGGGTTGGGCATGATGCGCTTTAAATGGGCCACAAGTTGGGTTCGTAACTATCAAAATAGAGAGATATTTAGAGGTATTTTGGGCGTGAAGTGGAGTTTTATTTGGCATGGGCGCTGTTGGAGGAATACGACGCATAATTTATCCGTTCGCGACGTGTCAGTGGAAGAAAAACAGTTTAGAAATTTGTGGTGTCTACCGTGAGAAAACTAACAGAACCAGATAAACACGAAATTCTCAAATTATACCGCGAAACTGCCGAAACAACCTCAACTTTGGCAGAACGCTATGACGTGAGTAACTCGACAATTAGCCGCTTACTCAAAAGTACTCTGCCAGAAGATGAGTATGAATACCTTGTGTCTTTAAAGCGTGCTGCAAGAACCCCTGAAGGAAGGGCACAAGTTAGCTACGACAATCTGCCGGCTTTTAGCAACCAGTCACAGGAAGACGAGAAACAAGAGCAAAAAGCTTTAGAGCCTGAAGTTTCGCAAACTGTCGTTGAGATTGCGCCCCTGCAAGTTCCCCAGACGCCTAAGTCGTCAGAGTCTCCTGCAGCAGCAGTTGTCTTACCGCAAGAAGAACCTGTCGTTGCACAAAACTTGCAGCTTGTGGAAGTTGATGAGCCAACTCATGCTAGCAGACGAGTGAAGCGGCGCTCCTCAGCCGAGACAAAACCAATTTTACCAGTCCGAGCTAAGCAATATGAGCAACCATATGAGCAACCAGTTGCCGAGCAATTGGAACTTCTAGAACAAAACCCCGAGAAATAAAACCTCCAGAAATAAAACCTCCAGAAATAAAACCTCTAGAAATAAAACCTCTAGAAATCACCACCATTCCTAGTCCGCTTTTGGAAGATACACGTCCAGAGGCGAATGTGATAGCGGAAATGTTTGGCGAAGATTTGCTAGACGAGTCAGATGATTTGGAGGATTTGGATGATGATGATGATGAGGAATATGACGACGAAGACTTTGAACCAGCTCAACCTTTAGTCACAAGACCAAGATCGGGTGAAGCCTTAGTAAGAGTCTTACCATTGTCATCAGCGGCTTTGCCCAAAACTTGCTATTTAGTTATAGATCGTTCCTCAGAATTAATCACTCGTCCACTGCGGGAATTTGGCGACTTGGGACAAATTCCTAGCCTGGAAACTCAACAAAGAACGCTACCAGTATTCGATAACCATCGAGTCGCAAAGCGCTTCTCAACCAAGCGCGATCGCGTGATTAAAATTCCTGATACTAAAATGCTGCACAAGGCTCGTTATCATCTAGAAGCAAAAGGAATCACTCGACTGTTAATAGATGGTCAAGTCTACTCCTTGTCTAATGTTTAATCATTAGCTTGATTTCAAAACAAGCCTCCCACTTTATTCAAAAGTGTTGTACAGCACAGTAGAGACAGATACACACACAATAAGTAATTTCTCTGTTGTTTGTTCGCACGGTTTGGTTCCAGATTCAGGGGAACCCAACGCCAGTCGCTATCCTACAACAAACCTTCTGGTGGGCGTCTAAGCCTGTGAAACTCTCCCGACGACGGCGCTGGTTCCCCAAAACACTCACTGCCTTGTGCATCTGCGGTTTTAAGTAGCCCCAAATCTAATGTGCCAGTTTTCTAAAAGAGAGGTTACTAAACTCATCAAATAATGGCTATAATTCATTGCTATATAATTGAATAATGCTATCTTAATATTACGCACACTAAGTTTTATGAAAAATGGTCTATAAACCCAACAAGTCTCAAGATTTGGAGTCATGGCAGCAAGTCCGTGCACCATACGGTTTAGGTTACCGGATTAAAATTCTCTCACAACTGTTAAGTCGGAAGTTGACTGAGCGGTTGGAGCCGTTTGGACTAACTCCCTTCCACTGGGTAGTGCTTTGCTGTTTATGGGAGGAAGACGGTTTACCAACTTCTAGTATTGGAGACAAACTGCAACAGGTGGGAGGTACGTTAACTGGCGTATTGGACAGAATGGAAGAAAGAGGTTTGATTCGCCGAGAACGTGACTGTCGCGATCGCCGAATCTGGCGTATTTGGCTAACAGATGCAGGCAGAGAACTCGAAACAGTCTTACCAGCTATTGCGGTAGAAATTCGCGAGCAAGCTATGCACGGTATTTCTTACGCTGAACGAGAACAGTTTTCCCAACTTATGAATCAGGCAATCGAGAATTTATCCTAGAATCAATCATCCATTTGGGTGAGGTGCTTTCTTGGTTGTTTTCTCTATAATATTACGTATTCTAAATAAACATCTATTAAATAAATCTGCCTAAATATTTAGTGCTCTAAATATTACACTGGGTAAAAACGATACTGGAGCTTAACTATCATGGAACGCACAAACAACATCAACTCCAACGGACGTAACAAACACAAAACTGCAGTTCTGGAGAAAGAACTCGTTAAAGACACAGAAACTTTGGAAGCTTTAACATCAGAAAATTTTACAAATAAAACTTTACCAGCACAAACAACTCCAGAAGCTGATGTGCATACTCAGGCTGAGACTGAGAACAAGCAAGTCAAACCCCAACCGCCGGAAACACCAAAGAAGAAAAAACCGATAGGTTTGATTTTGACAGCATTGGGTGTGGGTGCTGTAGTTGGTGGAGGTTTTGGTTATCACTGGTGGCAGTATGCTTCCACTCACCAAGAGACAGACAACGCTCAAGTTGCCGGACACTTACACCAAGTCAGTACTCGCATTCCCGGAACCATAAGTCAAGTCTTGGTGAATGATAACCAGGAGGTACAACCAGGACAATTGCTGGTAAAACTTGATCCACGGGATTATCAAAGCAAAGTGCAACAAGCTGATGCGGCGCTACAAAATGCTCGTCGTCAGGCGCAAGCAGCACAAGCAAATATTAACTTAGCCTCAAAAACAACGAATGCAAAGACAGTTCAAGCACAGGGAGATGTTAGCGGTGCTGTTGCAGCGATTTCCACAGCGCAAGCCGCCGTACAGGAAGCACAAGCTTGGATTCCCGCAGCACAAGCTGAGGTAAAACAGGCAGAAGCAGGAATTCCCGCAGCACAAGCCGAAGTTGCCCAAGCAAACGCCAATTTGCAAAAAGCGCAAGCTGATTACAACCGTTACAACACCTTGTCTCAACAAGGAGCAATTCCCCGTCAGCAATTAGATACTGCTAAGTCAGCGTATGATGTGGCTGTTGCCCAAAAGGATGCTGCGATTCAAGGAGTTAACCAAGCGCAAGCACGATTAGCCTCCGCCAGAGTTGGCGTCGCAAAAGCACAATCGCAACTAGCGCAAGCACAAGAAGGAGTAGTGAGTGCTCAAGCAAAACTAGCAGCATCCAAAGGTGGACTGCAACAAGCGACTGCAGGTGGAGAACAAACAACAGTCAACCGCAACCAGTATGAAGCAGCCAAAGCAGCCATAGCTCAAGCAGACGCATCCTTGAAAGACGCCCAGTTGCAGTTATCCTACACCAACATTACTGCTCCTGCAGCCGGACGGGTAGGGCGCAAAACGGTGGAAGTTGGCAACCGGGTACAAGCAGGAACACCTTTAATGGCGATCGTCAATGACGAATCTTGGATTGTTGCCAACTTTAAAGAAACTCAGTTGGAAAACATGAAGCCAGGAGAGGAAGTGGAGATTAAAGTTGATGCTTTACCCCATCATCCCTTTAAGGGTCGCGTTGATAGTATTTCGCCAGCTTCCGGCGCACAGTTTGCCCTCTTACCACCAGATAACGCCACAGGAAACTTTACGAAAATTGTGCAACGTGTTCCTGTCAAAATTGTTTTCGATAAACAAAGCATCAAAGGTTATGAATCACGGGTTACACCGGGAATGTCAGCAGAAATCAGTGTAAAAGTCAAGTAGGACGAGAGGATAGGGTACAAGGAAAAATTTGTTCCTAAAACCTCTTCCAAAAGCAATGGTATTCTTTTCCACCTGTAGAGAGGGGTTAGGTATAGTGTCAAATGATATCTATGAAAGGATATTTAATTTGTATAAAGTAACCCTTGAATGAACGCACAAACAACTAGAAAAAGTCCACTGTTACCAGCATTCAGGTCAAGAAACTACCGTTTGTTTTTTGCTGGACAAGGCATTTCCCTTATTGGCTCGTGGATGACGCAACTTGCCACGATTTGGTTAGTTTATCACCTAACCAACAACCCATTTATGTTGGGGGTTGTTGGATTTACCAGTCAAATTCCCAACTTTTTTTTGACTCCCTTAGGTGGGGTATTTGTGGATCGTTTTTCCCGTCATCGTATTCTTATTGGCACGCAAATAATAGCGATGATTCAGTCGTTGGCGCTAGCAGTACTGACTTTTACAGGCATGATTGATATTTGGCACATTATCGCCTTAAGTTTACTGCAAGGATTTAATAATGCCTTTGATGGACCAGCAAGACAAGCATTTGTAATAGAGTTAGTGGAACGCAGAGACGATGTAGCAAATGTCATAGCTATCAACTCAACAATGTTTAATGGTGCGCGCTTGATTGGACCTGCAATTGGTGGTTTACTTATTGCCAGAGTCGGCGCAGGTTACTGTTTTTTAATTGATGGTTTAAGCTACATTGCTGTGATTATCGCTTTGTTAGCGATGAAAATTAAGCCTTGGGAAACTACAGTTACTAATGGCAATCCTTTGCAAAATTTGAAAGAAGGGTTTGTGTATGCCTTTAGTTTTCCACCAATTCGAGCAATATTATTATTAATAGCTTTTTTCAGCTTTTTCGGAATGCAATACACCGTTATTGCTCCGATTTTTGCAGAAGAAATCCTCAAAGGGAGTGCAGAAACTTTAGGATTTTTGATGGCTGCGTCGGGAGTCGGAGCATTAGCAAGTGGTATTCATTTAGCGACGCGACAAACAGTTATGGGACTTGGTAAAGTGATTGTTTTGGGTCTAGCAATTGCAGGAATTGCTTTGATTGCCTTTTCCTTGTCGCGCTTGCTTCCACTTTCTTTACTGGCAATGTTGTTTGTTGGTTTAGGAGTAATTCTCGTAATTGCCGGTAGTAACACAGTTTTACAAACCATTCTTGAAGAGGAAAAGCGTGGACGGGTTCTGAGCTTATACACAATGTCATTTTTAGGAATAATACCCTTTGGGAATTTAGTGGCAGGTGCATTAGCGCGTCAAATCGGCGCTCCTTACACTTTAATAATTGATGGTATTGCTTGTATTTTCGCGTCTATCTATTTTGCCAAACAGTTGCCTGAGTTAAGAAAAATGGTACTCGCAATT
The DNA here is from genome assembly GCF_963888615.1 of Brasilonema octagenarum UFV-OR1. NCBI lineage: Bacteria > Bacillati > Cyanobacteriota > Cyanophyceae > Nostocales > Scytonemataceae > Brasilonema > Brasilonema octagenarum. The sequence goes on from NZ_CAWPKW010000276.1 coordinate 39,013, forward strand.
TATGAGCGAAAGGGTATATTAGCAACTGCGAAACGTTAAAAAATGAAAGGCATGATAAAAGAATTTAGAGTAATACGAATTCTTGGTATCTCAGGTAGCCTTCGGACTGCCTCATCAAACACAGTTCTGCTTCGCGCTGCGACTAGCTTCGCACCAGAGGGGGTTGATATTAACGTGTATGGGGATCTCGGCGATCTGCCGCACTTCAATCCTGATCTTGAGGGTTCTGAACCGCCTTCAGTGATTGACTTTCGTGCCCGACTACATATGTCTGACGGCATATTGATCTCGAGTCCAGAGTACGCTCATGGTGTGCCGGGCGTGTTGAAGAATGCACTCGACTGGGTAGTCGGCAGCGGAGAACTAGTGGGCAAGCCCGTCGCACTGCTCAATGCGTCACCACGAGCGACACATGCACAGGCTTCTCTAAGGGAAACGCTCACGACAATGGATGCGCGCATTGTACCGAAGCGTCACTGACTGTTCCACTCCCTACTAATAAGATCGATGAGATTGGCATCGTTTCGCATTCGGAAATATCGAGCGTGCTGCACGCAGCCATCGTGGCGTTCGCATACGCGATCAAGGCATTCCAAGCCGAAGACAGAGACTAAATACCACAAGACTTTGTACCTAAACTTGTAGCACAAAGATGTCTAAAGATTATGCAGGCGATCGCCTGCCAATCATACCTCACTCTAAATCTGCTAAAGTGATTCCTAATTCCGTTATCTAATTTAATACTTGGAGTACTGCTGTGGCTGAAACAAATGCAGTTGATAACCAAGGGAATCAAGGTTCTACACAATCTTCCTCGAATCAACCGATACCGTTGAGAACCTGGATTGGTGTTACGGCGAGTATGCTAGGCGCATTTATGGCGGTGCTGGATATTCAGATAACCAATTCTTCACTACAAGATATTCAGGCGAGTTTGGCGGCGACTTTAGAAGAAGGTTCTTGGATTTCTACTGCTTATCTTGTGGCGGAAATTGTAGTCATTCCTTTAACCGGATGGTTGTCGCGCGTGTTTTCCCTAAAACGGTATTTGTTAGTTAACACCGCCTTATTTATCTTTTTTTCTGTATGCTGTGCTTGGTCATGGGATCTCAATTCCATGATTGTCTTCCGCGCCTTACAAGGCTTCACCGGAGGGGTTTTAATCCCCACCGCGATGACTGTTGTACTAACAACTTTACCTCCATCCAAGCAAGCAATTGGATTAGCTGCGTTTGCGATTACAGCAGTTTTTGCACCATCAATTGGTCCAACATTAGGAGGTTGGTTAACAGAAAACTTTAGTTGGCACTACAGCTTTTACATAAATGTAGTTCCAGGGTTGTTGATGCTTGCTGGAGTTTGGTATGGAATTAAGCAAGAAAGACCCCAATTGCAATTGCTAAAACAAGGGGACTGGTGGGGAATTATTTCAATGGCAATTGGGTTGGCTTCTTTACAAGTTGTTTTAGAAGAAGGTAGCCGCAAAGATTGGTTTGGTTCAGCGTTAATTGTGCGCTTGAGTATCTTAGCGGTTATTTTCCTAACAATCTTTTTCTGGATTGAATTAACTCGCAAGCAGCCATTTATTAATTTACGACTTGTGCGATCTCGTAACTTTGGTTTAGCAAGTATTGTTAATGTTTCCTTGGGAGTGGGATTGTATGGTTCTATCTATATTTTGCCGCTGTATCTCGCTCAAATTCAAGGATACAATGCCCTGCAAATTGGTCAAGTGCTGATTTGGGCGGGAATTCCCCAATTGTTTATTATTCCCTTTCTTCCAAAAGTGATGCAACGCATTGATGTGCGGTTAATGGTTGCCGTGGGTGTAACTTTGTTTTCTGTAAGTGCATTCATGAATTCCAAGATGACTTATCAAACGGGATATGACCAATTAATTTGGTCGCAACTTGTTCGCGCAATGGGACAACCACTTATCATGGTACCACTGACATCTATTGCAACTGCTGGTTTGAGTCCGAAAGACGCAGGTTCAGCAAGCGGTTTATTTAATATGATGCGTAATCTGGGTGGTTCTCTAGGAATTGCAGCATTAGCGACTCTATTAACAAACAGAGAACAATTTCACTCCAATCGATTAGGTGAATCAGTATCTTTATATAATCCAGCAACTCAAGAGAGAATCAATCAAATGACTCAATATTTTGTCAGTCGTGGTTCTGATTTGAGTACAGCACAGAACCAAGCCATAAAAGCTATTGATAATGTTGTGCGTCGTGAAGCTTTTGTTAACGCTTTTAATGATTGTTTCTATTTTATTGCAATTGCTTTGTTACTGAGTGGTATTGCTATTTTATTCCTAAAAAAAGTCAAGGTTACGGGTGGTGCAGTAGCTCATTAAACCTGACACACAAAAAAGCTTATCTGTCAACTTGATTAAACTTGTTTGTTGAAAATACACCAAGGAATACTTTTTTTTATAAGCGAAGACAGTTCCGCGCACAGGTGGATTTCCGGAATTTGTTTAACGTGGATTACTTTGAGACGGCTATAAGCCCACTGCGGGTTTATCCAGGTGAGTCGTTCACGGTACAGGGAAGAGTTTCATGGGAGTTTTAGCCATGCATAGCAAAGTTAATCCTGCAGGTACTGACACTTAAGCTATATTAGAACGACTGTATCCTCAATGGCTCAAGCTTAATCCTGACTGGGCGATCGCCTGAAGATAACGTACACTCAGAGGATCGCCCATTGAAAAATGTCTTTTGTATCACTCTAACTTGAGAAAAGTTTCTCTTAAATTTTAAATATAATTACGGTTCTTATTTGTTATCTACTTACCTTCGTACTTCTTGAGGATGAATGCAACTTCTCTCAAAGGCAAGATGGATAACCTGAAAAATTGCATGATAATTTTGAGTTAAGGATTTACTTGTGTTCCTGTGCTGTTGTTATCAATAGTATCGGGATTTCCAAGCCTAGAATGGGCGTACGACAGGTCGCGATTTAACTGAATATTATTCCATAGGAAGCGCCCACATATTAAATAAGAATCACATAAAGTCTTGCACTCAAGACCAAAAAAGGATAGAAAAAGACCACAACATAAAGCAAGGAAATAAAAAGGAGACAAGTCATGGTAGACGACTTTTTGCGCAAGGCAACGGATTTTTTGGGTGGTCGCTCAAACGAAGATGATCGCGACGTTCGCCCAGCAAGTGAAGATCCCTACGGCGACCCTGCTGACCAGAATTACTACGGTAACGCCATTCCAGCTAGCCAAGACCCCTACGGCGACCCTGCTGACCAGAATTACTACGGTAACGCCATTCCAGCTAGCC
>NZ_CAWPKW010000277.1:0-41885 GCF_963888615.1 Brasilonema octagenarum UFV-OR1
GTACTTGTGCGATTCGTTACATGCTGAATCACGGTATTCAGCCCGTAAATAAGCATGTCAACCAGAAATGGTTGAACTTCGGACAAGATGAAGGTGAAAACCCTTCCCCTCAAACTCAGAGGTGACTCCTTATCTGCCCACACCGAGCGGACTCGGAATTCCGCAGAGTGAAGCTGGGAACAGGGCGCAACCAGACGGTTGTTATGAATCGACACTGGCGCTAACAGGGAGTGCGCAAGATGAAATAGAACCTAGAAAAACGACCCAGATTGGAGCAAGGCATAACATAAAAACCTTGACTTCGTTAGAGCAAAAATCCCGCCGATGATAAGTACGCAAGCGGCAAGAGTAAGGGGTTCTAACGGTTGGATTGGTTACATCTGACGGCACATATATCTTGACTGAGGAACGAATAAAAACGAGCTAAGAGTCCTGGGAGGTCGAACCCAAGGTAGGTATGACGAGATACGGAACTCTCTTAGCACGGGTAGGATTCAGCGTAATTGCTGAAAGGTGTTCAGAAAATAACCAAAAGGAGTAGAGTATGGTTAGGCACAGTCATGAGATTAGTGAATCATGGAAGAATCTGCCCTGGAAGAAATTTCGGAAAGATTTATTCCGCCTACAAGTTAGGTTATTTAAAGCAGTTAAAGCAGGAGACAAGCGAAAAACGCGGTCACTCCAAAAACTGATTCTGAAATCTCAAGCTGCAAGGTTCCTGGCTATTCGTCAAGTAACTCAGCTAAATGCCGGAAAAAAGACTGCGGGTATTGATGGCAAAGCGTCCCTCAATTTTGAAGAACGTTTTGCACTTGAGGAAAAACTCAAGACTAATTACATCAATTGGCATCATAACAAATTACGCGAAATTCCGATTCCAAAAAAGGACGGAAAAACTCGAATTCTCAAAGTCCCAACTATTGCAGACAGAGCTTGGCAATGCCTAGCAAAATATGCACTAGAACCAGCACACGAAGCAACATTCCACGCGAGAAGTTACGGATTCAGACCAGGCAGAAGTGCACACGATGCACAAAAACAACTGGCAAACAATCTAAACTCATCCTCAAATGGAATCAATAAACGAGTCATAGAACTTGATATTGAGAAATGTTTCGACAGGATAAGCCATACGACTATCATGGAAAACCTGATAGCACCAAAAGGGTTGAAAATCGGTATCTTCCGATGCCTAAAGGCAGGAATACACCCCGAATTTCCCGAACAAGGAACTCCCCAAGGTGGTGTAGTAAGTCCCTTATTAGCCAATATTGCGCTAAACGGAATCGAAAGTATCCATAGATATCATGAAATAGCAGGTAGAAGGATAACTCCAAATACCCCTACAAAATATATCATCGAACCATCAGTCAGATACGCTGACGATATGGTAATAATACTTAGACCCGAAGACAACGCAAGAGAAATACTTGAAAGAATAAATCAATTCCTTGCAGACAGAGGAATGAATATCAGTGAAAAGAAGACCAAGATAACCGCCTCGACAGATGGGTTTGATTTTCTAGGCTGGAAATTCAAAGTACAGAAGAACGGAAAATTTAGAAGCATCCCTTCAGCGGACAATTTTAAAGCATTTCGTAAGAAAGTCAAAAACATCGTCAACTGCCCTAACTATGGTTCTAAGGAAAAAGCCGAAAAGCTCGCTCCTTTAGTTAGAGGATGGAGAAATTACCACCGCTTCTGCAAAATGAATGGGTCACGAAATTCATTGTGGCACATCAACAACAGAACATTCACGGTATTTAATAAGGAAACCAAGAATGACCGCTACTCAAGCAAAGAGCTTGTAGACAAGGCATTCCCAGCGGTTCCTTACTCCGAAAACAGTCATGTCATGGTCATAGGAAATAAATCACCATTTGACGGAGACATACCATACTGGAGCAAGCGCAACAGCAAGCTCTACGATGGGCACACCTCTAAAGCCCTGAAACGGCAGAATCATTCATGTGGAATATGTGGAATGAAGATGATATCTTCAGATACAGTCCATCTACATCACGTAGACGGAAATCATCAGAATTGGAAACCCAAGAACTGCATAGCAGTCCATCGAGAATGCCACCAATACCACCACATGAGCAAAAGGGAACAACAACCCTAAGAACATCTGGGAGCCGTATGCACGGAAACGGGCACGTACGGTTCTGTAGGAGAGGTGCTCCGGATAATACCGGACATCGACTCTAACATGGACACGCTGATCAAACGGAAAATAGCCATGTCTAAGTACTCAATTTGACCAGAAAAAATCCTGATTATTGTGACATCATAATTGCTTGTTGGTAAGATTAACCAAAAGGTTTCCTTTCCTTTATTGATGAGTTGATCCACAACATATTAAGTTAAGTATTGGTGGGACAAAATATCTGTCACGGTTCAGGATGCTGAGCACATGATTACTAAACGTAAGATTTTCATTGATGGGGAATCAGGAACCACGGGCTTACAAATTTATTCGCGCCTCAACCAACGAGACGACATCGAGTTAGTTAATATTGAAGCATCTCGACGCAGGGATTCAGCTGAGCGAGCGAAACTGATCAATGCTGTCGATGTTGCCATTCTTTGTCTACCGGATGATGCAGCCCGCGAAGCTGTTAGCAATGTCCGCAGTGATAAGGTTAAAATTCTCGATGCTAGTACTGCCCATCGAACGGCTGAGGGTTGGGTTTATGGGTTTCCTGAACTGAGTTCGGGACAAAGAGAAAAAATTGCCAGCGCCCAGTTTGTGAGTGTTCCGGGCTGTTATCCCACAGGATTTTTAGCTTGTATCCGTCCGTTGATAGCCAAGGGACTCCTCCCTAGTCACTTTCCCATTACCATTAATGCGGTATCAGGATACTCTGGTGGCGGAAAGAATCTGATCAAAGAATACCACGCTTTCCACGAGCAGCAAGCCGGAGCAACATCGCTCTATCCCTATGGTATCTACAGTACACAGTTTGGGCACAAGCACGTTAAGGAAATGCATAAGTATTCAGGATTAGCATCGCCGCCGCTGTTTGTACCAGCAGTGGGGGATTTTGAGCAGGGGATGCTAGTACAGGTACCCTTACCACTGTGGACTTTGGATCATCCACCGTCTGGTGAGGTTATCCATCAAGTGATCGCCGACTACTACCAAGGCGAAAAATTTGTACAAATCGCTCCATTTGAAGATTCCACTCTTCTGCGAGACGGAAAATTCCTAGACCCGATGGCAATGAATGGCACTAATATTGTTCAAATTTTCGTTTTCGCCAATGATACAACCCACGAAGCGCTCTTAGTTGCTCGCCTCGATAACTTAGGCAAAGGCGCATCAGGAGCAGCTGTACAAAACTTAAACATCATGCTGGGCTTTCCAGAGGATCTGGGACTTTGATGTTGAACAAAGCAGCATAGGGAAGCTAGCACAGATGGATGGAAAATCCTGATTGTGTAGCAAAAAACAAGAAGTTTTTGCTACACAGCAAAATTTGCAACTAAATCTCAGCATTGATTGAACTGAGCTGCGTGGATCCCAAATATTTCGTCAAGTAAGGCGAGAACACCTCGTAAATTAACGTTAAAGGCTGTCCGTGGTGCCAAAACAAGTAGTGGCGACCCCAAAAAGGTCCGGTTTCATCAAAACCTGACTCCAAAGCTTCTGAGTCACCGTAGTAAATCCCTTGCACATCCCGATACAATTCTGTACGCAGACGAGCTAAACTCGCCCAAATCGGTAATGAACGGTTTTGCAAATACTCATCTACGTGAGATGCTTCCCACCATGAAGTAGCATATGCCAATCGTTGACCAGAGGCGGTACGCAGCCACACCTGTCGCCGTAACCGTGGTCCTGGGACAGCTTTAATAAGTTCTGGTGCACCATCTAAGTCCATGCCAATTAATGACATATCGATGACATCTACCTCTGTCGGTTCGCCCGTTAGTAATTGTAGGTGTCTGGTTGGAGAACCATCACCTAAAAGCAGCAATTGCCAAGCTGGTGCTAGCTGAGTGTGGGGCAAACTTTGTTGAATGACCTCTTCGCCACCTTGCCAAGTTGCACTGAGGCGGTGCCATCCAATAGGTAATGTTAAGTTGTTTGTTGGCCTAAAAGTAGCAGTCAAGGTTCTTTACAAAACTTCACTTATTTCTATCAAAGCACAAGTAAAGACTTATTGACGTACTCTCACATTCGTAGCCTGATCGCTAATCAAGTGTGACTGATGAGTGCTAAGTCATTCTTCCATTTACAAAAGTTGACACTTCGGCACCCATAACTTGGCACTAAATAATAAAATATGCGGATGGCGAGACTCGAACTCGCAAGGCAAAGCCACACGCACCTCAAGCGTGCGCGTATACCAATTCCGCCACATCCGCAAGGTTTCCCTGGATATATAGTATAGCACAACAAAAATATTTATCATCAGTAATATCCAAGTAACAAAAAATTAAGTACAAGAATTCACAACTATCAACAGATGGATATACTCGACGGACAGAAAAGTAATGACTTTCCAAGTGATATTAAAGGTATCGCGCGATCAGCTGCTCGGCAATTGGTTCTACCCTCCGGGAACGCCCGTCGCCAGGCTGCGCTTGAAAACGCCACATGCTACCCGAAGGGCACTGTCCTCCCCTACCAAGAGCGCGCTTACTCATCATGAAGCGCACAGTACGCTCTTATTATGCCAAAGTCGGGAAAATGAACTCATACTCGGCAACATCGCTGCTGCTAGTCTAGTTAATACCCGTAGAGGCAAGCAGCGAAATCTTTCCTTATATTTGGAAGGAATTTTGGGAATCTCCAGTCAGAATTTGAAATGAGGCTCTGCGTAATTTCAATTTTGATGGCAGAACAATGTCAATCTACAGGACTGATATCAAAAGCTAAAAGATGAAGTTTGACAAAATATTAATTGCTAATCGAGGAGAAATCGCGCTTCGCATTCTCCGCGCCTGTGAAGAAATGGGGATTGCGACTGTTGCGGTACACTCCACCGTTGACCGTAATGCTCTGCATGTCCAACTTGCTGATGAAGCGGTTTGCATTGGCGAAGCTGCTAGCAGTAAAAGTTATTTGAACATTCCTAACATTATTGCAGCGGCATTGATACGGAATGCCAGCGCTATTCACCCTGGTTATGGTTTTTTAGCAGAAAATGCTCGGTTTGCAGAAATATGTGCTGACCATCATATTGCTTTCATTGGTCCATCTGCGGAAGCTATCCGGCTGATGGGGGATAAATCCACCGCGAAAGAGACCATGCTAAAAGCTGGAGTACCCACAGTACCAGGTAGTGATGGGTTGATAGAGTCGGAGGAAGAAGGTTTGGCGATCGCCAGAAAAATTGGCTACCCAGTGATGATTAAAGCCACAGCAGGCGGTGGCGGACGGGGTATGCGCTTGGTACATTCTGAAAGCGAATTTGTCAAGTCTTTCCAAGCAGCCCAAGGCGAAGCCGGAGCTGCATTTGGCAATTCCGGAGTATATCTGGAAAAATTTATTGAGCGTCCCCGTCATATTGAATTTCAAATCTTGGCTGATAACTATGGTAATGTCATCCACTTAGGTGAACGGGATTGCTCAATTCAACGCCGTAACCAGAAGCTTTTAGAAGAAGCCCCCAGTCCAGCTCTAGATCCAGATTTACGAGAGAAAATGGGACAAGCTGCCGTCAAAGCTGCTCAGTTTATCAACTACAGTGGGGCAGGTACGATTGAGTTTCTCTTAGATAAATCCGGCAAATTCTACTTTATGGAAATGAACACCCGGATTCAAGTTGAGCATCCTGTCACGGAGATGATTACTGGGATAGATTTGGTTGTTGAACAAATCCGTGTTGCTCAAGGGGTAAGACTCCAGTTGACACAAGACCAAGTTATTTTACGGGGTCATGCGATCGAATGTCGTATTAATGCCGAAGATCCTGAGCATGACTTTCGTCCCTCCCCCGGACGTATCAGTGGTTATCTCCCCCCAGGAGGTCCAGGAGTTAGAATAGATTCCCATGTTTACACTGATTACCAAATTCCTCCTTACTACGACTCCCTCATTGGCAAGTTAATAGTTTGGGGAGCAGACCGTCCCACTGCTATTAACCGTATGAAACGAGCACTGCGAGAATGTGCCATCACGGGATTACCCACTACGATTGGGTTTCATCAGAAAATCATGGAACACCCACAGTTTTTGCAGGGGCAAGTCTACACGAGTTTCGTACAGGAGATGAAAACGTTAGTGCAGTAGTATTTGTGACCAAAGCTAAGGGTGTAGGGGGGTAAGGGTGTAGGGGAATAAGAGAATAAGAGAATAAGAGAATAAGAGAAAAATGCATTTTCTCTATCTCAAGCGTAAATGCATTTCCTCTATACGCCTATACCTTTACACCCCTACACCCCTTGTTACTAAGCACGAGACAGCATGGTCAGCAGTCCTTGCTGACCGAGAAGAATTTCCCGTAAAAGACTGAAGATACCAACCCAAATAATTGGGGTTATGTCCACCCCACCCACAGGTGCCACAATCTTTCGTAACGGTATTAGAAAAGGTTCAGTAGGCCAAGCGACCAGATTAAAAGGCAAACGATTCAAATCAGCTTGGGGATACCAAGTCAGAATAATCCGGAAAATAAACAAAAATGTCATCAGTCCTAATATTGGACCGAGAATCCAAATGGCAAGGTCAGCACCAGTCATGATTTAAGCTTGACTTTTTTTGAATAAAGGGAAAGAACTGAATCAGCAGATTTTAAGGTTTGTAAAGCCTTTCTCTAATTTTAACCAAAGGCTGTTAAACAACTTGAATCATTTATCTTTGGGATAACTGGCTTCTCAACGGTCTACTAGACCATTAGAATTGTTATAAAGTATGTAAAAAAAGGTTGAAATCTATGACGCCATCTTTAGCAAATTTCCTTTGGAGTCTGTTTTGGGGTGCATTAATTGTTGTTGTCCCCGCCACAGTAGGATTGCTTTTTGTGAGCCAGAAGGATAAAATCCAGCGTTCATAAGATGTATTGTAGGGGCGTGGCATACCACGCCTCTAGTTTTAAAACTGGTTTTCCGCCAGTTCACTGCTCAATTGGTAACTCTTAGCAATTCATTATAAAAAAATAATTATACTAAGCTTACTGAGTTGACAGACACAGACTTGTTAGCTTTGGGTCATAATGTAGAGACGCATAAGTGTTACTTCGCTTAGCCCGAGTGGCAAATTTACATCCTTAAAGTATATTGTGTCTAATTACAGTAGAGATTTCAATTCTGACTCGCTAACATAGATTTTGATATTAGGTAAACAACGATGCTAATGTTTGGGCTGAACTCAGCCAGTGTTCTGGCTCAAGTCAATTTTGGGGCAAACTCAGCCAGTATCCTAGGAATTTTCTTGGCTGTGGCTGGGGCAGCACTGTATTTTCTCCGCACTGTGCGTCCAGAACTCTCACGTGACCAGGATATCTTTTTTGCTGCTGTGGGCTTACTCTGCGGCTTCATTCTCATATTCCAAGGTTGGCGTCTGGACCCGATTTTACAATTTGGTCAGTTGCTTTTGGCAGGCTCAACTATATTTTTTGCGGTGGAAAGTATTCGCCTGCGCGGTATAGCGACTCAGCAAGCCAAGCGTAACACTCCCATTGTTGATGATGAACGAGAAGTTAGCGACAACTACAGGTATAACAAGAAGTATAAGGCACAGGTAGACGCTGAATTAGAACCACTGCCTTATGATGATGACTACGATGAGCGCCCCGTGCGTGGTCGAATTTCGGGTAGCAGGGATAACCGTTCATCTCGGGATGATTACTACGAAGATGAAACCCCTCGTCGTTTAGAACGTCGCAATGGTAGTGAAAGACCAACATCAAGTGACAAAACTGACAAAACCCGTCGCCGGAGTTCTGGACGTTCTGTACGCCCTTCAGAAAGGATTGAAGATGAACAGTGGGGTGGTTCCGATAGAGTAGTTGATGAGTGGGGTAGCTCGACTACTGAAGAAAGACGACCTTCGCGTCGTGGTAGTAATGGAACAGTACGTCCAGAAAGTCGTGATCAGGATGTTCCTGCAAGACCGAGAAAACGGCGATCGCCCAGTGAATCCGCTCCTCAAAGGGGACGTGAAGATGATGATGTCATTTCTAGTGAGTATGTAGAATACAAACCATTAGACCGTCCTGAGCGTTCGGATCAAGATCGAGATAGCTCATCCAAATTTGATGATGATCTATAAATCTATAAATAAGATTAGGTGAAAGACGCGAAAGCGTAACGAAAAAAGTTGAGGTGAGGAAAATTACACCTAGTTTTTGGCTCCAAAGGCAAATTCCTTGGGGTCTAAGTTTTGCATTGGTAAGTTTGCTTGTATCTTGTAGTTATAGCGATATCCCTCTTGGACCGACTTCCCTCAACAGCCGTTACACGGAACAGCAACCTGCGTTGAGTGGAAATGGTCGTTTTTTAGCATTAGTCTCTAATCGCAATGGTAGTCACCAACTGCTGGTGTATGACTTGGATCAGCAACAGTTTATTCAAACACCGCGCTTAAACCAACCGGAAACAATTGTCGAAAGTCCTAGCCTCAGCTACACCGGACGTTACATTGCTTATATGACCAGTGACCAAGGTAGACCAGTGGTGGCGCTTTATGATCGCGCTACGCAACAGTCGCAAATTCTTACCCCAACCTATCGTGGCTGGATCAGAAATCCAAGTATCAGCCCAAATGGGCGTTATGTTGTCTTTGAAAGTGCTAGCCGTGGTCAGTGGGATATTGAAGTTTTAGATCGCGGACCGGATGTTGAGTTAGATATAGACAATGGCGCATCGGTGGGTGCACCTCCATAAGGGGGATGGTGTAAAAGTCTAAAGTCTTCGACTCATGACTCATGACTATGAAACATTCTATTTTTCTACCTATATTTGTTACAGCTAGTTTGTTAAGTGGCTGTGTTGGTTACCCACGCATAGTGAACTATCCTTACGATCCAGGCGGAGTAAGTCTTAATAGTTCTGCTTCGGAATTAGATCCCCAAATCTCAAGAAGATATATCGTTTTTGCGAGTGACCGAGGGGGTAGACAAGATATTTATATGTTTGACAGAGTTACTGGTAGTTTGGTAGATTTGCCCGGTCTAAATTCCTTTGATACTGTCGCTTCTCATCCTGGTGTTTCTGAAAGTGGTCGTTATATCGTGTTTGCAGGTAGTAGACAGGGCCGCTCAGCTATTTTTCTGTATGATAGAGAAACACGTCAATTAAGAAATTTGACTGCCAACCTGCAAGCAGAAGTTCGTCATCCAACAATGAGTGCTGATGGTAATAGGATTGCTTTTGAGTCTAGTGTGAATGGGCAATGGGATATTTTAGTTTATAACCGTTCCGGACAACCGCTGAATATACCTCAAGATCCACGTTAAGAGATATGAGGAGTATGAGGAGGGAAAGAGGGAAGCAGGGAAGGCATTTTCCCTCCCTCACTCACTCTCTCACTTCCTCACTCCCTCACTCCCTGTAATTTCTTCTCTTCTTGCTTGACGGCTTCAATCAGCGATCGCACTTGTTGAGTTCCTTCGGAAGGTTCAAACGAAAGAGGAAACTTACCTCGGGCTATCATTCGCAATCCAAGGGGAGCAAGACTGAGCAACCCTTTGAGGTCTTTAAAGTAGTTCCCGACGACTTGTAAACCAAATTGACGCTCATCAATCCACCCGCCTTCTTTAACTAAGTCTATCAATACTTTACGATGACGAATTGAACGGCTGTCGCTTGCTTGTTTGCGATCAAGAATTTCCTGCTTGATTTTTGTGATTTGGTCTAATGGGGCGACTTCCATTGGACATACGGAATTACAGTAAAAACAACGGGTGCAACCCCAAACTCCTTTAGTTCCTTCGTTATATTCTTCTAAACGACTTTCGGTTTTGTGATCACGAGAGTCTGCCACCATGCGGTAAGCTTTAGCCAGTGCGTGGGGGCCAACAAAATTTGGGTCAACTTCACGAGCATTGCATTCAGAATAGCAAGCTCCACACATGATACAATTACCAGTTTCATCAAGCCGTGATCGCTCTTGCGGTGTTTGTAAAAACTCTCTTTCTGGAATGTTACGTCCCGCTGTACTCACATAAGGAGCAACCGCCTCAAGGTTGTTCCAAAAACTGCTCATATCTACCACTAAATCTTTGATCACAGGCATATTGCCTAGTGGTGCGATGATGATTTCTGGAATGCCATTTGTATGACTTCCTGTTATAACAGTTTGTTCCAATTTGGCAATTTCACTACCAACATTTTCCTTACAAGCCAAAGCCGAACGCCCATTGATTCGCATTGCGCAGCTACCACAAATCGTGTTGCGACAATTTTTGCGAAATGCCAATGTCCCATCTTGCTCCCACTTAATAAGATTGAGACAATCTAGGATTGTATTCCCCCCTTCAACATCCAAATGGTAATTCTGCACTATCGGGGAGGAATTTTGTTGTTGCCGTATGATCTTAAAAATAACTTCCATGACCACCAACCAAAGTTTTGAAATTGCTATACCCATCTTTGGGAATAATTTCCACTATGGAGTAGCTCACCAATAAGTGAGCTATACTCTTGTTGCCCTTAATTAAAAGCTACCTGTTAATAGGCTGATGATTAAAGAGGTACTCATTATAGTTTAAGGATAATTATCAAAATTTTAGTTGTATTACTACCCAATGGGTTTAACACCAGATGTGTCAATAGCCAGATTACCAGAAAAATGCTCACTGCTTGACAATTAATTTATATCTTTCGGCGTTGGAGGAAGGAGAGTAAAATACAGCGACACTGTTCTTGAGACTTTAGTTCATTGTAAGCTGCGAAAATTTCCAAATTTAATGCTCCTTGGATTCTAACTATATCTTGATGTCAAGACGAGTTAAACAAGCCCTGAGTTAAAAAATCGCTCAATTGGTCGTGAAGCTGTATTTTTTGGTTATATAGAATTGTTAAAGCTCTTAATGAACATCTTGACCTCTTGATCAAGAAACTCGCTTGTTCTCACTCATCTCGTTAAAACGGCTTGTCAAAATTAAATGAATTTTTATAAAACCCGACCACCAATACTCACCCCAACCATAAAAATTTCGATAAAAGTGTATCAGCAAGTTGATTTAAAAGTGAAACACCTATTTTGCTATTATTAAATCATGCTACTATTTAATATAAAATTATGAGGCAACAAAACCAGTATTAATCGCCGTGTAAGTGCGACTGTTACTGCTTTGTTTCTTTGTAATAAAGTGGAGGCAAGAAATTTATGGTCTCTACTAGCAGGGTTAAAGGTTGTATGTTGCTGCAACCTTAAGAAAATACTATGCTGTCAATTATGTTTCTTGAGTAGAAATGGGTAAAACCCTACGACTCAAGGTCAATTAAGACAGAGTAAGGAAAGTAAAAAGCCTGCAATTTATTGGGTCTACGACTTGTTTGGTCGTGGTAGAACACAACGGCGAAACGGCGAGAAATCGGGATGAAAATCCTCACCCGGACACTTTGCACCCCCCTTGGGAACCCCTAAGGGCGCAGTGTCATCGCTTTTTGTCTCCCCAATTTGTAGTTGTTCAAAGTTGCTCCACTTTAGTAGTGCCAAAAAAGAGAATTATTTCGTTTCAGATGGCAAATGATGGTTAGAAATGGCGTAAAATTACGAAAATTAATGCCTGTGACAACTACAACCATCTTCTGTTGTGGTCAATCGTAACAGATACTCTTGTGGCTCACCCTATATGGAGGAATAACCCCTCTGGTATTAGGTCTGAAGCAACTTTGTGCAGATGTCAAAAAGCCAAGTACTGGCAGAAGATGATTTGTTTATTTGTTTGGAGAGAGTGAGGATATTTGAAGCATAATGACTGAAACCGCAACTGCACCATTAACTGGGAAAACACTGCTAGCTAAAGTGAAAGAACTTTCTACCTTACCACGGCGAGAAAGAGCTAAGCAGTGTGGTTATTACACCGTTACAAAAAATAACCAAGTTCGTGTCAATCTCACCGACTTTTATGATGCTTTGCTCTCGGCTAGGGGAATTCCCTTAAGTCCAGAAGCACCAAAAGATGGTCGTGGGCGTGAACCTACTTACAGGGTTAGTGTCCATCAAAACGGTCAGATTGTGATTGGTGCAACTTATACCAAAGCAATGGGTTTAAAGCCGGGTGATGAGTTTGAAATTAAGCTGGGTTACAAGCATATTCACTTAATTCAAGTTGATAGTGATAAAAAGATACTCCAGCATGATGACGAAGAAGTCTATGATGAAGAGCTTGAAGACGAGGAAGATTTTGAAGACGATGACGAAGAGGAGGAATAAACTTTTGTGATCGTAGAGGCAAGTTTAAGGCAAACGCTGGACAACTTGTCTTTACGGCGAAAGTCAAATTTTTAAATTTTTTGAACAAAAAAACGATTAGACTTCTTGGATGCATGATTCATTTTAGTAAAAGGTTTGGTCAATAAAAAGAAGAGCGATTAGATGAGCAATACTTGAGGTAGTGAGAAAAGAAGCGCAACCTAGCTATTCCTGCTTGAAAGCTGCTCCAAATTAATAAAGCTTTTCTCTTACCAAAATAAAATGTTTCTACTATGCAAGAAGTCAACTGTGTTTTTTTACCTACTTTCATATCGTTACCTGAGCCATCAATCAACTTTTTACTGTCATCCTTAAAAGATGCACCAGTATTGTTTGTTGTGATGGCTTTCTTTATTGTTTGGGTGTCCTGCTGGTTACCCATAGCAGCTTTAACAGCGTTTGTCCTCAAATGGCAACCTTCTCAACTTTTGCAACCAGAACAAAAGTTACCTTTAGTAGTGTCTCTCTACTTACTAGCTCCGTTGATTTTGTGGGTAACTAGTTGGTTAACCGATACACCTTTCTCAGATTACGGCTTGATTGGAAATGTTTCAACTTTATATTCTTTGGTGGTAGGTTTAGCTTTAGGAATATTTAGTATAACATTAGTTTTTTTATGGCAATCGTGGCTAGGATGGTGCTCTTTTCAATGGTCAAATATTAAGCTTGTGCGACCTATCTTACTACCTATTTTGTTAGTGGCGTTATTTGTAGGTGGTATTGAGGAGCTAATTTTTCGTGGGTTTGTGTTTACTGAACTAGAGAAGGGTGGTTCTGTTTGGGTAGCAGCGCTCATTTCTAGCTCGATTTTTGCTTTGCTACACTTGGTTTGGGAGCAAAAAGAAACCATCCCACAGTTACCTGGACTCTGGTTTATGGGGATGGTGTTGGTACTAGCACGGTTTGTGGATGGGGGGAGTATAGGCTTAGCTTGGGGATTGCATACTGGATGGATATGGGCGATCGCCACAGTAGACACAGCCGCACTCATTGATTACACAGGTAACGCCTCAGACTGGGTGACAGGTAAGAATAAAAAACCCCTTGCTGGTGTAGCGGGTGTTGTTTGTTTACTCCTGACTGGAGGAGTTCTTTGGTTATTTTCTCGCTATTTTGATTTTGTGCATTGACGCTCTCGGCGTAAAAAATCAGTAGTGACAGCGTAAGGTAAACAACTGAGAGTATCTTTGTTCTCAATTGTTGCTGAAAAAAATCTGGGATGCTTTGACTTCAGTTGGTAGATTAGTATACTCCCCTCAAAAGGGAGTCACCAAGCACTGTCAATAAGTCAAGAGGATAAGGCGTGACAAATCTAACTTTTGCTAATGGTTATGCATTACTCATCGGTGTTGGTGCTGATTTAGGCATTACTGTTAAAGATGCTACAGCCCTACGAGATGTTTTGGTTAACCCCAATCAAGCCGCTTATCCACCAAACCAAGTCAACCTGCTCACTGAGACTTCTGCAACTCGGCAACATATTCTCAAGGCTTTTGACCAGCTTATCGCACAAGTGAACCAAAATGTGGATGCGAGTGTCATTATTTACTACTCTGGTCATGGTGGACGGATTAAGCGTACAAATGAATACTTTTTAGTGCCTTATGGCTATGATCCCAGTCAACGTGGAGACACTGCCATATCAGGATTGGAGTTTACCCAAAAAATAGAGGCGATTAAAGCACGTAAGCTCGTCGTTTTGCTAGATTGCTGTCATGCAGGAGGTGTTCCTGCTCTTAAAGAAGCAGGAGAAACTTTTGTCAAGTCACCTGTACCACCTGATTTGTTAGATATTCTGGGAACAGGAAGTGGTCGAGTTGTCGTCGCTTCATCGCGAGAAGATGAATATTCTTATACCGGTCAGCCATACAGTGCTTTTACAGATTGCTTGTTAGAAGCTTTACAAGGCAAAGCCGCCGTGAATAAAGATGGCTATGCTCGTATTCTTGACGTTATGATTTATTTGTTCGACCAAGTACCTAAGCGGGCTTCCGGACCACAGCATCCATTCGTGAACAAAGTGCTTGATTTGGGTGATAATTTTCCACTTTGCTACTACGCAGGTGGAAGTAAATTTTTACCTGGGGAAACACCAGTGGCTGAAGTTAACTCAACTACCAGTAGTTTGAGGGCTGGACAAAAGCGACGATTAGCGCAGAAACAAGACACACTACAGGCAGAATGGGATCTCCGTAGTGAAAAGGTGAAGCGAATGCGGGATGCTTTGGCTATTGAGACTGGTACGGCTGTTAAGTTTCAATTAGAAAAGCAGCTTTTGGATGAAGAGGCTCAACTAGCGCGTCTTGGTGATGAGTTGGATGAGATGGAACAGGCGTTGCAGTAATTTTAGAAGGCTGGAGCTAAGTTAAAGATGTCGTTTGTCAAAACTATAACAAGTAAAAATATTGTGTATAAAGTCTAATATTTTATATTAATGTCCTCAGTTCGGCACTTACAGCAAAGACGGAAAGAACTTCAGCAACAGTACGAACTGCTATGCCTGAAAATAAAGCGCTTGCGAACTGATTGTGCTATCCAAGCTGGTGCTTCAGTGGCTTTTCAGCTAGAAAAAGAAATTGAGCGGTTTGAGGTGGAACGCGATCGCCTCCATAAGCAGATTTCAACTATTGAAAGGTCTTTAGACAATGAGCGAATACATAGCGAACTGTTTCGCCTAAATTATGTCAAGGAGGTGCGGCTGTTCCGAGAATTTATTGAAGAAAAACGAATAGGAGCTTTTTTGGTTCATGGCTCACCGGAATACGGTCAAATCTTTCTGCTGAAGCGCTTGTTACACGCAATTCCAGACAGTACCATAACTGTGCCAATCCAGTTTCACCTCCGCCGTAGGGCTTTGAGAACAGATATTGCTGCTTTGTGGCGAGAACTGGGGCGTCAAATGGGAGTACAAAACTTTTCATCCCATGAGGAGATTGCTAAGAATGCGATCGCTCAGTTGCAAACCCAGCACGTCATCCTGGTTTTTCATGACTTTGACTGCATTGACGAAGACTATCTACATGAACTGATGCGCGACTTCTGGCTACCGTTGGTAAACTCAGTTCAACAGACAATCTACCCAACTAACGAGTTTTTTCTCCTCATGTTTTTAGTTGATCATGAGGGTTGTGTCAGCAACTGGAAAATCCAATTTGCAAACCAGCTCGATCAGGTTTGGGAACCCTGTATCCCTATTAGGTTACCAATCATAGATCCTCTATCTGAGCGAGTATTAACTAATTGGATGGAAAATGCAATTGATGCATTGCCAACCAAGGTCACTAAAAAAATTGACTATACAGTTCAGGTCATTTTGGAAAAGAGTGAAGGGGTTCCAGAGCGTGTGTTTGCCGAAATTTTTGATTTGTGTGACTGTAAGTGGCAGGAGGAAGAAGTTAGGTGGCTAGAGCTTTAGACGGAAAGCGGCTGAAATACACAGGCAAGGTGCAGCCCAAGCCAGAAGAACAAGACCCGCAGACGGGGCAATTGCTGTATCCCTACCTGCCGAGTGAAAAGTTGGTAGAAGCAGTTAATTTGGCTATAACCCTTGAACGACCCTTATTGCTGAAAGGAGAACCAGGGTGTGGTAAGACAAAATTAGCTCGTGCGGTGGCTTACGAACTGGGTTTGCCGTATGAAGCTTGGTACGTCAAATCTACCAGTCGGGCACGAGATGGGCTGTACACCTATGATGCGGTTGGAAGGTTGCGGGATGCTCAACTTGCTGCGTCGGGAATTGATGATGAAGCCGCAGTCCGGGCGAAAAATGTGGATGCTTACGTAGAGTGGGGACCGTTAGGGCGTGCTTTTCGCAGTGACTTGCGCACAGTGGTGCTGATTGATGAAATTGATAAGGCTGATATTGACTTTCCCAATGACTTGCTGCTGGAACTTGATGAGAAACGGTTTGAGGTGGCAGAAGTAAAACAGACTAGTTCCATTAAGAAAATTCAAGCGAAGGTGACGCCTATTGTCTTTATTACCAGTAACGATGAGAAAGACTTACCAGATGCCTTTCTGCGCCGTTGTTTATTTCACTATGTCAAATTTCCGGAGCGTCAGCAGTTAATTGAGATTGTCAAAGCACACTTCCCAGTTTCACCTTTAAAAGTAGTAGACACAATTATTGACCGCTTTGTTGAACTGCGGGAAGAGATGCGGCGGGATAAGGGTGAGGCTGGCAAAAAGGTAAGCACCAGCGAACTGATGGACTGGGTGCGGATTCTGCGGCATCATGAAGATGACGAAATCCTTGCCAAGTTAAAGACGGAACTGTTGTATCCGGGGGTGTTGCTCAAGAGTTGGGATGATTATCGGCGATATGGAGAACAGGGTTTATCGCCTCAAGAGGACGACTCCTCCGCGCCATCGTCATCAAGAATATGAACATGGAAACTCTCCAGGCAGAACTACCACTACTTGACCTCTTCACTCGGCTGCGAGAAGCTGGCTTACCTTTAGGTATTAATGAGTACCATCTTATTTTGCGTGCGTTACAAGAAGGCTTTGGCACGGCTGACCATGAGGCTTTGGCGGAGCTGTGCCGTACCTTGTGGGTGAAATCTCAGGATGAGGAACACCTGTTTAACTACCACTTTCAGCAGCTATTCGCCAAATCAACCAGTACTGCCCCAGTTTCATCTCCTGAAAAACCAGTTGTACCAGACTCAACCACTGTTGATTCGGATACTGCCCCCACGTCTGAACTTGACACAACTACTCCAGCTTCCGTACCTGTCTCATCGGAATTAATGCAGGTAGAAGATGAAATTAAAGTCGCAGAGGCGGTACAGATTACTACTCAACGAGATGAGGATATTACTGTTAATCGCTTCACACAAACAGATGAGTATTTCCCAGTCACTCGACGGCAGATGAAACAAAGCTGGCGACATCTCAGGCGTTTTGTGCGGGAAGGTTTGCCTACAGAATTAGATGTGGAAGCAACTATCGAGCGAGTTGTACAGCAAGGGGTGTTGCTAGAGCCTGTTTTGCTTCCCCGTCGGGTAAATCGAACTGAGTTGCTGTTGCTGATTGATCACAAGGGATCAATGGTACCGTTTCACGCCCTATCTCAGCGGTTGGCGGAAACTGCCCAGCGGGGAGGACGCTTAGGAGGGGCTGGTACTTACTACTTTCACAATTGTCCTACTCGGTATCTTTACCAAGACTCGGCACGCGAGAAAGCTGAATCTGTGGCAGATGTTTTGGCTCAGCTACGCCCAGAACGTTCCACTGTATTAATTTTTAGTGATGCAGGGGCAGCACGGGGCGGCTTTAGCATAGAACGCCTGGAATTGACCCAAAAATTTCTCGACCAGCTTAAACAACGTGTGCGTTATGTTGCATGGCTCAACCCAATGGCAAAAGAACGTTGGTTTGGGACAACAGCAGGTGAAATCGCCCGTTTGGTGCCAATGTTTGAGTTTAGCCGTCAGGGCTTGGATGGGGCAATTGATGTGTTGCGGGGGCGGGGAAGCTATGCACAATTAGAATATGGGCTGTTTTAGTAACAGCCTTGGACTAAAGTTTGAGTATAAAGTTTGAGTTCACAGCTAAAGTCAGTTTCAACTGATATGTTGCACCAGCTTGCAAGACTCGTCCGCCAAGGGTTAGAAACCCCTGGCTTATAGCCTAAGTCCTCTTAAGAGGACTAAACGCTTACTTACCAAAATTTTCAGTCCATTTTAATGGACTTGAGCTAAAAGCCTGTGAACTTCAGTTCTGGGCGGGTGAGGAAGCTAGTTGAGAAATCGCCCACAGTAAAAGAATGAAAGTAGACTTTTAGAGACAGATGTCAGTTGAAACTGACTAAAAATGCACATGCCATACAGTGATTTTACTCTTGCTAAAGCTAAAAATACATTGAGCTTAACTCTGGACGAAACTCGCAATTTGTTTCGGAATGTACTAGGAGTGCAGCCATCTGACTTGCTGACACGCTTGCTAGATGAAAACTTACCTTTAGCAACAGCTATCAACAGTGAAAAAGCCCGTTCCGAGTTCCTTATTGCTCCCATCCTGTCTGAAGTCAGACGACAGCAGGATTATCGAATTAGCTTATTTTCTGGCACGGAGTTTAATGTTGAACCAGCGCAAGGACTCTCAGGCTTTTGTGACTTTATCCTGAGTGCGTCTGGTGAGCAGTACTTTATCAGTGCTCCAGTAGTCACAGTGGTTGAGGCAAAAAATGAGAATATTATTGCAGGGCTAGGGCAATGCGCTGCCACAATGCTTGCTGCTCAGATTTTTAATCAAAGAGCAGGAAATGATGTTGAAGTTATCTATGGAGTCGTTACAACTGGAACCAACTGGAAGTTCTTGACTTTAGAACAAAATATTGTCTGTATCGATTCTATTGAATATTACATTAAGGAAGTTGATAAGATTTTAGGAATTTTCTTGCAACCTTTCCAAGGTTCTTTGTCGAAAACTTCAGTTTAGAAAAGCACATGAAACCAGAAGTAGCTACTCGCCGTATTAAAACTTTTGGGGAACGTTTTGGAGAAGCACACCTTTATCTGGCTTACCATGCGGCTTTTCCATTAGCCCTCACACCAGATTTACTCTACCGGATGTGGGCTAATTTCCAGCGCGATATCAACGGTGAAGCGCTGAACATCCCTTGGATGGCGGTGGCGGATTTGCTGCTTTCTAGCCTTTGTGATGAAGTGGGGCATGAACTTTATGAAATGGATACGGTAGTGCGAAATGCGCTGCTGAAGGAGTTGAAGGAGAATTCTCGCTTTGGTGAAAAGCGGATAAATGAGTTATCTGATTTTTTACTTGCCTATGTGCAGCAGCAGCTTGATAGTCACGATCCGCATATGCGAGATTTTGATCAGGTTCAGAGGTGGACGGCGTTAGCTTATACAAAACCTAATGAAGTGGCGCGGGAGATAGCATCTACTCTTTCAAAGTTGAAATTGGAGGAAAAAGCCGAGTGGATTCGCATGACTTCCCTAGTAGAAACTTTTGCAGAGTCGTTAGCAGAATTTCAACCACTACTAATTTATTCTCGTGGCATGGCGAATTTCATCCGTGGAAACCACGAAGGTGCAACAGCCAAGATTACAGGTTTACTAGCAAACCAAGAGCCATTGCATACAGGTGTTAAGCGTATTCTTGCCGTAGATGATAATCCTGACAATCTCATCTTGCTTGAAACAATTTTTGAGAGTGAAGGGTATGAAGTTGAGTTAGTAACGGATGGAGTAACTGCTCTAAAGCAAGTTGAACAATCTCCTCCCGACCTGATTTTACTAGATGTCATGATGCCGGAAATGGATGGCTATGAGGTGACACGCCGCATTCGTAAGAATCCAGAGATATCATACATTCCAATAGTGCTGATAAGTGCCTATCATGATGCGAGTGTTATCGAAGGTTTGGATGCAGGAGCAGATGATTTTATTCGCAAACCATTTGATCATGAAGAGCTACTGGCACGAGTGCGATCGCTTCTGCGACTGAAACACATCATGATGAAGATGAATGCGATTTAAAAGATAAAGCCATCCATGTTAAATAGCTATTTGTTCAAAACGAATGACTCATCATTCTAACTACCCACCAAAACCAGGAACAAGACGCTTAAGCGCCCGACCAGTCACATCGCTGTAACGCATTTCACCACACAAAAGTTTGCCCATAATTTGCACAGATGATGGACGCCTAACACCCACCTTATAACCAATATTAGAAAAACGGTAAAACGCCCCGGCTAATTTCTGCGCCCAAGCCATATCACTACCCCATTCTTCGTTGATGGTGTCTGTGTATTTTTCCAAAGCGTTGATATCACCACCCAAAGCTTGGTCAATGGCAACTGCAGCTTTCATCCCGCTAAAAATTGAGGGACGAATACCTTCTGCGGTGAAGGGATCAACGACACAAGCAGTTTCCCCAGCCAAAACGGCATTTTCTGTGTGCAGCTTTTGATTACCATTCCACAAGCACAAAGCATGTCCATACTGCTTACAAATTTTGAGATCTACACCAAACAAGCTGCTGTACTCGTTCAAAATGCTCTTGAAATCTTGGGATTCACCACCGCCAACAAATGTGCCAATTCCAATAGAATATCCATCCGCTTTGGGGAAGTTCCAGAGATAACCATTTTTGACCATACCAAATTCAAAGTGAGCAATGTGACCGTTCTCCACTTTGGCTGCGGCTTCTGCTTCTAAAGCTCCTGCTAAACGGCGTTTGCGCTCTTTAAAGCCTAGCAATCTTGCCATTGGTCCTTTTGCGCCATCAGCAGCAATTAAGTAACGTCCACTGACAGATCCATTTGCTGTATTGACTTGCCAAAAGTCACCTTTAAATTCAATGCCTTTGACTTCCGTATTATCTTTGAGTTGGGCCCCTTGCTTTTGAGCTTGTTGAATCAGGAAATGGTCAAAGACATCGCGCCTCACCATCCAAACTGGTTCAGGAATTCCTAGTTCAGCTTCTACAGGTTCGCCCATTTTCCAGGTGCAGCGAATTGTGGTTGCTTTGATGGAAATTGCAGGGCTAAAGTCAAAGTCGAACCATTGAGCGATCGCTGGCGATACTCCACCCCCACAAGGTTTATATCTTGGCAGAGTTTCTTTTTCCAGAACTAAGACTGAGCGTCCCCGCTTAGCTAAATGATATGCAGCTGTTCCACCAGCTGGTCCTGCACCGACGATAATACAGTCGTACATATGCTTTTTGTCTTTGCTCCTGAACTTGTTAGCTTCCCTGTTTTTTATTACTCTGTCAATACACAGCCTGATGAGACTTAACTGTTTTTATAGTTTGCTTTTTAAAATCGTACAGTGCTTGTCTGACTCCTCAATTTTTTTCTTAACTATGTTTAACGTCAATCTTAGTATATGGAACTACTGTTATTATTTCTTCTTTTATTGATCATGGCTCTGCTCTGATTATCTTTTTTATGAAAAAACATAGTTTTCAATATTTTTGATAATATCAATTGCTTTTTGCTTACAAGTAACTCGTCTCTTTTTTTATCTACATACTAAAATACATTTCATTCATTTTACTTTCCACAAATTTTTTGCTAAGCTTTTTCTGAATTTATATTTTTTTTGTAATTTTTTTATCTTTTTTTTCCTTTTGGCAATTTTTCAAAAATGTTTTGTATAATCTATTATAAGGTAATCAAAAATTTATAATAGTTATTTATAACAGTTGCCAAAAAGCAAATTTATACCTCAACCAACAGTTTTGAGGTCATGCATGAGAATTCGTTGATCTGCTGTAAAAACTGTAAGATGCGCTGACGCGGTTTCTGTTTTATGCGTATACACGAAGAAAAGGAGACGTTGTGACACTGTTGATAACGTGAAGATAACTAGACGCTGTGACGGGGGGAATCTTTCGGAAGAATTTCCCCGTATTTGGTTTGTCGCTTTGTCTTGGTATCCTTTATCGTCATGTCTCCCTTGTGTTGATAACCGCGTCTCCCTGATGAGCATTTTCTTTAGTTGTTTCTAGACAGTTGTGATGTCTTTTTCTTTTTCTGCGAGTAACTCGTCTATTTTGGCAGTGTACTTGTTTGTCAATTTTTGCAGTTTGTCCTGCTGATCACGTGACTCATCCTCAGAAACTTCGGCGCTTTTTTCTAGTTTGCGAATTGTATCTACAGTATCGCGACGGATATTGCGAATAGCAACGCGCCCTTCTTCGGCATACTTGGCGGCGATTTTGACTAATTCTTTACGGCGATCGCTCGTCAAAGGTGGAATGTTGAGCCGAATTAGGGAACCATCATTGCTGGGGGTTAAACCCACATCCGACATAGAAATTGCCTTTTCAATCAAATTTAAGGTATTGCGATCGTAAGGCTGAATCAGAATTGTTGTGGAATCTGGCGTACTAATGTTTGCCAGTGATTTTAAGGGCGTTGGCGAACCGTAATAATCTACGGTGATCTTATCCAATAAACTCGCGTTTGCGCGACCAGTACGAATTGTATTAAAAGACCGTTGAGTTGACTCTACGGTTTTTTGCATTGTACTCTCAGCTTCAGCTAATTTCACAAGAACCTCCCACAAGGGTGCCGATGGACTCTCCCATGACTGCTCGATGGATATTACCGCGCACAGTTAAGTCAAATATAAGAATAGGGATATTGTTTTCCTTACACAAGGCTATCGCGGTACTGTCCATTACTCGTAAATCTTTTGCCAAAACGTGTCCATATGTCAAGGTATTGTAACGTTTGGCGTCGGGGTATATATGAGGATCAGCATCATAAACGCCATCTACCTTGGTAGCTTTAAAAATCACTTCAGCTTCTATTTCTGCAGCTCTTAATGCTGCGGTGGTATCGGTGGTGAAGAAGGGATTTCCAGAACCAGCACCAAAAATAACCACCCGCCCTTTTTCTAAGTGACGAATGGCACGACGACGAATATACGGTTCAGCGACTTCTTGCATAGAGATTGCGGTTTGCACCCGCGTCTGTACCCCGATTCGTTCTAGTGAATCTTGTAATGTCATGGCATTCATTACCGTAGCAATCCTCCCGATGTAGTCAGCGGTTGCTCGATCCATTCCCGCCGACGCCGCCTTGACGCCACGAAAAATATTTCCGCCTCCGACGACGATGGCAGTCTGAACGCCTGTTGACACTACCTCTGCTACTTCTTCGGCTATTTCCTTGACCACTTCTGGATCAATTCCATAACCCAAATTGCCCATGAGGGCTTCACCACTAACTTTAAGTAAAACCCTTCGGTAATGTGTTCCCATGAAGTTACGCGCTTGATCAAAAATTTGTTATTACCTCCAATTTAAGATAGCAATACAGTGGCATTCTGTCTCTAGTTTTTCATTACTAAATAAGTATAAATTCATTCAGTCTCTTTGGGATGAATTTCTTGACCTTGCAATAAACAGATAATTGGGCAAAGTTTACTACCCACTGCCTGGGAGATGGTCTAGCCTTCTCGCCCTTCAAAGGACTGGCTCCGAGTCTTTGCCCAATGCGACACCGCATTTTCGCTCATGAATGCGTAGGGACTTTAGTCCTGGTCATTTCCTAACAAGAACTTTTTCTTAACTTGATCTATTGTCTTACCCATATGGGTAAAATACAACATATCAAGGAGGTGAGTGGACTTGAAACGAGTAACGCGAACAATTAAGCTAAAGTTTCTGCAATTAAATAAAGCAAAGCAGCAGTTGTTTGAAGAAATGACTGTTGAAGCAACAGATTTGGCTAACTGGTTGTTGACTCTTCCTCTTCCAGAAAGACGAAAGTTAACAACCTCCAAAGTTCAAACTCGTCTCATGTCCGCGCTGTCTAATCAGGTTATTCGACACACCACATCTGACGCTGGGAAGAAGGCAAAATCTTTCAAGCGATTCCCGCCAGAAGTAAATAATCAGAACTGGGTCTTGCACAAAGTGGGAACTACATACAGCGTTAGCTTCCCAACCATCAAAGGAACAAAGCGTGTTCCTGTTGAAGTTGCATCATCGCACTGGCAACCAGTTTTGGAAGGAATTCTTAACGGCACGATTGAAACAGGTAGCGCCAAGATTATTAAGCATCGGAACAAATGGTATGTCTATGTTTGTGTGACCGAGGAAGTTCCTCAAGTTGATGCAACTAACACGATTGGCTGTGATAGAGGACAGAACAACCTTGCGGTGGTGGCTCCCAAAAATGGATTTGGTAAGTTTTTTAGTGGCAAAAAAGTTATGCATCGTCGTCGTTATTTTCAGAAACGGCGTAAGCAACTACAAGAGGCTAAGAAATTTCGAGCACTTAAAAAGTGGGACAAAAAAGAACGTCGTTGGATGGACGCAGTAGACCATACTGTTTCGCGTCGGATAGTGCGTTTTGCTGAGTACTTAAATGCCGACGTGGTGGTTGAGGACTTAGAGGGATGTCGCAAGACCATGAAGCAATCTAAAAAACAGCGTGGTGACTCTGCCCAATCTCGTCACTCGTGGTCATTCTACTCGCTGGAGATGAAGTTAGACTACAAGTTGGCAATGTTAGGGTTGAAGTTAGTTAAGCGTCCAGCACCATACACATCAAAGTCTTGTTCAACTTGTGGAACTCTGGGTATTAGGGAACGCCACCACTTCAATTGTCCGCATGGACACTACCATAATGCAGACCTTAACGCTGCTAAAAATATAGCGCAGTGGGATGGTTTTGCTTGTTCTTTGGATCTAAAGAGGGACATAGCTGCAATGGCTATGTCTGATTCAGAGAATGGGCTGCTTGGCGCAGCCCCAAACTGGATGAAAACTCAATCCACGGGGATTGGGGACTAGATACCAGAATCCTACGGCTTTATGTGAGGCACTTGCCGTTTTGGACACCACTTCCTTCAAGTCGGGAAACTCTAGCCTATGAGTGGGGAGGGTTCCCGTCGTTAGCGGAGCGTTTCCGCAGGAAATTGGCAAAGTGCCGAACCCGAAGAGCCATATTGGAGCGTTCGCGCAGCGTGTGCCAAAGGCACTCAGCGAAAATATGGTAGCCGTGGGAGCGTCAAAAGTTATCATCTTGTTTGTCCTTGATGCGTATCGGCAGAATTATAACCATATTTCTCATGCCCAACGCTTAACACCTTGGGCTAATCATTGTTAAGTACTGCAACAATAAAAACAGTCGTACCTGTAGTCTGCGGGTGCATCTTTACTCCTTGTACTAATTATTCATCTGTCATGACCACCTCTGCTTCCACTCCAGCATTTACTTCAACAAAAACGTGGATTTGGCAAGGTTTTCCCATTTCCTACCAAACCCAAGGAACCACTGGACCTGCTGTTATCCTCGTGCATGGCTTTGGTGCTTCTTGGTGGCACTGGCGGAAAAATATCCCTGTGCTGGCAGAACACTGTCGTGTCTATGCCATTGATTTGATTGGCTTTGGTGCTTCCGCTAAACCAAAGCCAAATGAAAAAATAGCTTACACAATTGAAACTTGGGGACAGCAAGTCGCAGATTTTTGCCGTGAGGTCGTGGGTGAGCCAGCTTATTTCGTTGCTAACTCCATCGGCTGTATTGTGGTGATGCAAGCGGCGGTGAGTTACAGTGAAGTCGCCTTGGGAGTTGCGTTACTTAACTGTTCCTTACGACTGTTGCATGATCGTAAGCGGGCAACTTTACCGTGGCATCGCCGTTTTGGAGCGCCAATACTCCAACGTGTACTATCTGTCAAATTAATTGGTGACTTCTTTTTCAATCAAGTCGCCAAACCCAAAACAGTGCGGAAAATTCTCTTGCAAGCTTATGCTGATTCACAAGCAGTTACAGAGGAGTTAGTAGATATACTGACAACACCCGCCCGCGATCCGGGGGCTGTAGCTGTTTTCCTTGCCTTTACCTCTTATTCCTCAGGTCCATTACCAGAAGATCTTTTACCTCAACTGTCGTGTCCCGCGATTATGTTGTGGGGAACTGTAGATCCGTGGGAACCTGTCGAGTTAGGTAGAGAGTTAGCCAATTTTGCGCAAGTGCAGAAGTTTTTTCCTCTAGAAGGCGTTGGACATTGTCCTCAGGATGAAGTTCCTGAGGTGGTAAATCCAATTATACAGGATTGGATTTTCAAGCTAACACGATAACATCAAAAGCCCTGAATTTTCTGCATAAATGAACAAAGCCAAATTCATGCAGATGGGGAAGTGTTAATTTATCTAGTTCCAGCTATGGTTCAACAGGGTTCTGATTGATTTGTGTTTGCCGCAACCAGTCCTTACCCACTTGGATACTAATATCAGAACCAAGATTACCGGTGCTTTCTACCCGCACTTCTCCAAACCCTAAAGTGTTGCGAATTGATTCGGCCGTGTTACCATCTCCTTGTTGGGCAACAATATGAGTTTCTTCTAGAGGTTCACCCCAGCTTTTGGCTACATAAACGTTGGTATAGCCAAGTTTTTGCAAAGCTTTTATCAATGTTTGGAGATTAGCTTTATCGTTACCCGTGCTGTTTTGAATTGCGACTCGCAAAGATCTTGGATTTACTACACCAGATACAGAATCTGTTTGTTGCACATCAAAGTACTGAGCCATCATGCTATGAATGCGCTGCCTATCTGGCATCCAGTAGCCCCCTTTTTGTTGGCCGAACTGGCCAGGTAGCATTAACATTTGCATATTGGAGCGATTTGTTCTTACCCCAAAACCAACTAGTGCTAATAGCTCCTCAAGTGTCAAGTTAGTATCAATGTGTTCTTTGACGACGTTAAGAACTTTAGGCAATTGAGCTACGGTTGCTGGGTTGACAGATTGATCCATCAGTGCTCGCATCACCATTTGCTGCCGCTGAATCCGACCAATGTCGCCATTTTCATCATGTCGGAAGCGCAAAAGTTGCAGTGCCTGATCGCCATTGAGATGCTGTTTTCCTTTCTTTAAATTGATGTATAAGTGCTGAGAGTCATCTTGATATTTCATATCCTTGGGTACGTAGACTGGAACTCCACCTAAAGCATCAATAAGCTTAGCAACTCCCAACACGTTAATCCGCATATAGCGGTCAATTCCTACATCACCTAACAAGCTACTCACAGTTTTGGCGGTTAAAGCTGGTCCACCAATCACATTTGCGGAATTAATTTTTTTTATACCATGCCCATCTATTTGTGTCCGAGTATCTCTGGGAATAGAAAGCATCATCACTTTTTTGTGCTCTGGATCAAATTTGGTCAAGAGCATAACGTCAGCAAGACCATCAAAAGAGTTGACTTGGGGCAGATATCTCAGATTTTTGGTTTGAGCGGGAGGATTTCGCACATCAGGGGGAAGTACGCTCATCCCCATGATTAAAATATTCACGGGGCGAGTTAATTGTGAAAATTTCAGTCCATCTCCAGCAATGCGATCGCTATCAAACACCGCTGCTTCATCTGGGCTTAAAGAAGCTTGCATTAAAGGAGTACCTGTTAAAGAAACTGCTAACAGTGCTCCTGCTGTTGCTGATACCATTGCAATCCCGCTCATAGCAACCCAAAACCACAGCCAACGTCCAGATTTGTCAGTGTTGGCATTTTTATCACTTGAGTTGCTAGTATCTGTAGAATAGTCGTCTTGCGCCGAAGTTCTTTGAATAGTCACGCTACTCCTCACACTTATCTGAATAAAATCTGGAGAATCTGTTGCTATGGAAACAGACAAATTAACCCATGATAGCTAACTCTTAGATTAACAATGATAAATTTTACACTTCAGTATGCTCCACAACACTTATTGGAGTAATTCTCCTATTTTTTCAGAAATCCGGAGAGGTTTTATTTGAAGTATGACAATCTCAAAAGAGATTTGACTAGACCTGTTAATAATAAAATGCATATTTTTTAGTAAATTAAGTAAAAACACTGTTAAGTCTTTTGATGACTAAAGAATTCTGACAGATATTTGTCAAGCGCTGTTTCGACAAAACGACTCATGGGCGTGGCTATCGCTTTAATCTGCTCTTAACTAAAGGAACAATTAACCAGATATTAATCAAAAACTACCCAGATGTGAGAAAGTTAGGAACGATTTGTAGATGCAATATTAAAAACTTTGAAGTTGCCGCCCCAGTTGCTAGTAAAAAGTAACCCAAAAGCCAGGAAAATACTAAAGTGATTGACAGATAAGTAACTCGAACTTGTTCCCGGCTTTGCTGATGATGGTAGAGTGTCCATAGTGAGGAGAAAAAGTCTGTGACCGGAATCAGGTAGATAACCACCTGTCCACCAGAGGTGGGGGAGTCTTGAGAATGGTGAGAATTGTCAGATGATTCAAGAATTTTGATGATTGCTGAGTGCAATCCGAAATAAGAGGGATGAATCATAATGGTGTAGTCAGAGATAATAAGGTTGATAGAAGAATTTTATTTAGTTGTATCCAACAATTGGCAGATGCAGACACGCAAGCTCTTAAACTGGTGGGAAACACTTACACCCGTAGCACGATTCTTGACAATAACTCTATTCGCTCCACTGCTAGTGCTTAATGGTTGGGCGATTAGCGCAATTTTTCATTACTTTCACTCCCTAATTGTTATTTTAGTCGGGGCGTCAGTGCTAGCATTTCTGCTAAACTACCCAGTTAGCTGGATGCAGCGCCAAGGTGCTAGGCGAGAGCAGGTTGCTATTTTAGTCTTTCTACTCGCTTTGTCAGTTTTACTGGCGTTGGGTGTCACCCTTGTCCCGCTTGCTCTGACTCAGGCTCAGCAACTGGTGGCGCGTATACCAGAGTTAATAGATTCTGGGCGATCGCAGTTGATGATGCTGAACGAGAAAGCAGACAGCTTTGGTTTACCCGTCAACCTTGATGCTTTAGTTTCACAAATTAACGACCGTGTCAAGGGACAATTGCAGGCGATCGCTGGACAAGTTTTAAATTTGGCTGTTGTTACAGTCACCAGCCTGCTTGACTTTATCTTGACAATGGTATTAACTTTTTATCTCCTACAGCACGGAGATGAACTGTGGGAAAGTTTAGTATATTGGCTACCTGTTAAATTCCGTGAGGCTTTTTCAGATACAGTACGCCTGAGCTTTCAAAACTTTTTCATTAGTCAGTTAATTTCATCCACCTGTATGGCATCAGCCCTGATTCCCATCTTTTTGTGGCTGAAAGTTCCATTTGGCTTACTATTTGGTTTGACCATTGGTATCATGGCACTTGTACCATTTGGTGGTTCTGTAGGTATTGCTCTAACGACTTTGATAGTGGCACTACAAGACTTTTGGATGGGCACAAGGGTATTGGCTGCTGCACTTATTGTTCAGCAAATTCTGGAAAACTTTATTGCTCCGAGAATTTTAGGGAGTTTTACAGGTTTAAACCCTGTTTGGGTGCTTATTTCAGTTTTGACAGGCGCAAGAATTGGTGGACTTTTGGGTGTGATCGTAGCGGTACCCAGCGCTGTTGTACTCAAAACAGTTTTAAGCGCTATACGTCCTTACTCTTCTGTATCTAGTGGCAGTAATGTAGAAGTACTTCCTCAAGGAAGTTCAGAATCTAGCAATACGGAAAATGATGAGACTGCAGGGGATAGTATAACTGCAGATTCAAAGGCTCATTCTACTGAGGTAGCTGCACCCGTTTCAGTTGAAGTATCGCCTTCAACTGCTCAAACAAATCATCCTGGGGCAAATCCTTCTAAGACTGTGGCTCCACAATGGAACCCATAAACAATATGCTTCCTGTTTGATTATCCCGAATCGCACAGAAGAAGGGACGCTCAACAATCATTTGGAATGGCTCTTTTGATGGCAAGAGCGCTGATACTGGCATGATTTCCACAGAAGTAGCAGCAGCAGCTTCTGTACCTTCCTCATTGACTTCAACAAAAGTTTTATGCTTGACTTCGCTTATTTTTAAATCCTTACCCATCGCAGAAAAATTTGCCTGATCGCTGAAAGCTTCACCCATACCTATGGCTGTTAGAGGATTTTTCAGCGTGACGTCATAGTTCATCTTAAAACGGGGTAAGCGAATAGACCCCTGTTGTTTGCTAAACTGAGCCATCCAATTTTCCCAATTCTCTGCATTTAGGTTTTGATAAAAACTTTGTAGATTAGAGTTTTGTTTGGGTAAGAAAATATAAAAGCTCATTTTAGCATCTTTTCCATAGGGTAAGCTAACTGCCTGAAATTGTTGATTTTCAAAGTATCTATAGTCACCTGATTGTGACATCATTGGGTGTTGTTTCTGTTCACCTGACTGGAGATAAAAAGGATATTCTGCTGTTTGCTGTTTATCAAATTCATTTGTCCAGCTACCTTTAAAATAGATAGCATTGACGAGAAATAGAACTTGGTCAGGTTGTATTTTTTCAACGATATTAGTGATTTTACCGTTTGTCTTTTGATTAACCCAGTCATTAATCACGTTCAAAGAACTTGCATCTGTGAAGTTAAGACTGGCAATTTTAGCTGTGTAAAAATCTCTATTTAGTTGCAGAAAATCTGGTTGAAAGCTAGCTTTTCTATTTCCCCAAAGCGAATTAGCAATTGTCAGCTGCACCTTTGGATCTGAGTTTTCTAATAGTTTTTTTAACACCACGTTAGAGGAATTAATTTGTTCTAAGTTCAACTCCTTAAACTCCAGTGCTTTAGCCATTGCTTCTTTTGTGCTGCCACTCGCGCCATTGTAGGTCATGGCAAGGGCGATCGCCACACTAGAAGGTGAAACAAAAATATTCTTACCACTATCGTTTTTCAAAACTTCTGAAAACAGTTTGAAGCCAAACTTTGTGTTGGCAGTAATAAGTTTACTATCAGGATTTAATGCTGGCTTCGATACTGGAGATTCTGAGCGAGGTGAACCCGACTGGGCAAATGCACTCGTGCTACTATTAACTTGAGAGCATCCTATAACACCCATTAGGACAACGCTCGCAGCCGCCAAAACGTAACGTCTGCCTAAACGAACTCCATAACGTCTTTGTAAGAAATTTTCCCCAGCATTGCTAAATTTATGCTTCATTTTACCACCATTCTCGCCAGAGTCTTTATTTTGACTATCGCATCTGGTGTGAGGTAATATCTGACCCGTTACAGTTTTGGCAACAGTGATTGTACAGTTTGAGGTTTTTTCCTGATTACGAATTTTGCTAATTAGTCAATAAGTATTAGTTCTTAGCTTTGATTTTTGACCACTGTTTGTGGCCCAATTTCCTACCTGACGGGTACACTCCACCAAGCTAAAGCGTAAGCCTGAGTTGCTTCGTTAACTTTCTTGCGAAATTGAACACGGATTTTGTACTGACCTGTTGCGGGAACAGGGCAAAAAATATGTTCAACACTGTCAACTTCACTGATTGAGGAACAGACAGCGTCAGCATTTCCATTTTTATCATCAGCTTTGACCAGATAAAGGTCGAGGTTGTTTAAGGCGCGATCGCGAAAATATTCTCCTGCGTCAAACTGACCGTTTTTATTCCTGTCGTTTAGCTCTACTAACCTATCCCAAGTTAAGGTGATAGAAACAAAACTCCCCTGCCTTAAGGGTTTTGCTAACTTATATTCTACAGATGCTTCTGCATTGACTGTGCGATAGTCCCAACCAAGAACTGGTACACTTTGCGTTGGATTCCATTCACCAGCGCTAAATTGTTGGTAAGCGCGAAACGCGTTCAAATGACCAGTTCCCATTTGGGAATCTAAAGGAATTTTTGGGTCTTTATATGCTTCAGTTGCCAACCAGTCTTTATTTTGTTTATCGATGAGCGTCCGCGTCATTCCTAAGCGCAAACCGTCGCCACTGTCTTGAATTTTATCAGCTGAGTTGAGCAGTACTGCTTTCATCACTTCATGTCTGCGAGATTCTATACTCCAGTTGGGTTGTTTTGTGCGCAGTTGTTTATCACCAAACTCCTGCAACAGAGCAACTGTAGCAGTCACCTGAGGCGCTGCAAAGCTTGTCCCCGTGACTTTATTCTTTTTCCCATCTGCATTTCGCAAGCCGATGTTATTCCCTGGAGCAACTATACCAATAGCACGACGTGGACCAAGATTCATCTCTTTTCCAGCAAGCCGCGTCACTAGTCCTTCATCAACAGCCGCCAAATTAGAAACATCAACTTTATTATAAATCCCTCCTCGACGGGATGAAAAAGCTACGTTGAGTCCGTTATAATTATCTGTAGGTATCGGAATGCCGCCCTTTCCCTGATTGCCTGCAATTATGTAAAGACTATTGTGGATGCGACTAGACCAGTCAATACATAAGGTGAGTAAGGCGTTGCCATCTAAAACAGCCTGAGGTCGTGGGTCACGGTTTAAAGGTTCGCCAAAGCTAAAGTTAATTGCGCGGATGTCTCCCCCATTTTGTAGTGCTACGTGCTGTGCTGACAAGCACTCTTGTGGTTGACCTAAGCTTTTTCCATAACCCACAGCAGATGAGTACAATCGTGCTCCTGGAGCTACTCCAGGAAATGCTTTATCTGTACTGACCATCATACTAGCGACATTGTAGGCGTGGGGGTCAACACCGCTATTTGACTTTGCAAGTTCATTGCGTAGGAATGCTCCTGCTATAGATACTGAGCGATTTTTAGAGACGGCTTTATCCAACCCAAACCTACCTGGACGCCCAATCTCTACCTGACCAATAGCAATCTTGCGGCCGATTAAATTATATGGGAGTTGGTGTAGTCTTAGAGCATCAATACCATTAGTGCCAAAAGGAGATTCCACAGCAGCAAGTACTGGCGCACTCAAGCAGCAAGCACCTAATCCCCAAATTATCCAAGTTTGTTTGTTCGCCATAGTCAGTTAGAAACCATGAGTTGTTATAAGATTCCTATTTAATTTGTGAACGCAACTCAGTACAGTTAAGCGTTCCTTGTTACCTACCTTAACTAGTAAATTCATAAACAAAACCGAATTCTACATTTGTTTGTTGTCAGAAAGTACTACTAACGACTAATTAATCCCCAGGAAGGAAAAAGTGGGGATCAGATAGATGAGCGTTTGCTCAAGTTTTGTTACAATACTGACAGATGAGGACGCTTTAAAACCCACGA
This sequence comes from Brasilonema octagenarum UFV-OR1, assembly GCF_963888615.1. Classification (NCBI taxonomy): domain Bacteria; kingdom Bacillati; phylum Cyanobacteriota; class Cyanophyceae; order Nostocales; family Scytonemataceae; genus Brasilonema; species Brasilonema octagenarum. The sequence goes on from NZ_CAWPKW010000277.1 coordinate 32,857, forward strand.
GCCATGACCCAAACACAATCTAAAAAGCCCATTGTAATAGCTCCATCCATCCTATCAGCAGATTTTAGTCGTCTAGGAGACGAAATACGTGCTGTAGATCAGGCTGGCGCAGATTCGATTCATGTCGATGTAATGGACGGTCGCTTTGTACCTAATATTACGATAGGTCCTCTGATTGTGGAGGCGATTCGCCCAGTGACACAAAAGCCTCTGGACGTCCACTTGATGATTGTAGAGCCAGAAAAATACGTAGAAGATTTTGCGAAAGCAGGGGCAGATCACATCTATGTTCATTGCGAACACAACGCTTCACCTCACCTGCACCGCACGTTGGGACAAATCAAAGAAGCTGGCGCAAAAGCAGGAGTGGTTCTTAACCCCGGTAGTCCTTTGGATTTGATAGAGTATGTTCTAGAACTGTGTGACTTGGTGTTGATTATGAGCGTCAACCCTGGTTTTGGCGGTCAAAGCTTTATTCCTGAAGTTGTGCCAAAAATCCGCAAGCTACGTCAAATGTGCGATGAACGTGGTCTTGATCCTTGGATTGAAGTTGACGGCGGACTCAAGGCAAATAATACCTGGCAAGTTTTGGAAGCTGGGGCGAATGCGATCGTAGCTGGTTCAGCTGTGTTTAAGGCAAAGGATTATGCTGAGGCTATAGAGGGTATTCGCAACAGCAAGCGTCCTACTCCACAACTCGCAACGGCTTGAACTATTAATTGACGAATAGTCATTAACTCAATTTTTCTCGTTCCCAGCCTCAGGCTGGGAATGCATAACTTGAGGCTCTGCCTCAATATAATCATTATAATCATTGGGAGGCTCAGCCGGCTGAGCCTCCCTTTAGGTCTTCCCATGCAGAGCATAGGAACCAGAGAAATAAATTTCTAAATATCCCCGTTTTATATCAGTTTCTTGCCCAACGGGTTCCCTTCCAAATACTGATAAATAAAGTTCCTGCAACCACAGCACCAAGATTCCATTTTACAGAAGTTTTAATCAAGCTTAACCCTCGAAGAGACTGAGTTGCTTCTGCTTGAGTTTTTATCTCTTGTTTAGCTTTTGAGACATCTGATAACAATTGCTCTTTTAATTCTTGAGGATTTTTATCTATTTTGCGACCTTGACTCTTGAAAAATTTATCTATCTGTTCGGGTGAGGCTTTAGTTACTTGCTGTTCTAATTGTTCAGCTTGATATATTTGTTGAGTCGATACAGTTTTTACTTGAGCGGCATTTTGACTGTTTAATCTAATGGTACTTACTAGTCCTAAAGGTATTAATAGAAAAAATAATATTCCCAATAATAAAGTTAACCAAGATAAAAACTTTAAAACAGGAATTTCCAATTTTGTTCGTGAATGTAACTCCCCAAAAAACACTAAAACTAGTCCAATTAAAGGCACTGGAACTTTTTCAACTAGCATCCCCATTGTTTGAAATTCCCATACAGGATTCATAAAGTTGGGCGGAATAAACATCTCAATGATGTCGAACAATGCCAATAATAATAAACCATAGCCCAGCGATCGCACTATTGTCATCGAGCCTTGCTGACTGAAGGCAAAGTCTTGTAGTTCTTGAACGACTGGAATAAATTTATCGCTATTTGATTTTGTCATTTTGCGAACCGAGTAATACAGAAAAAGTGACGATAATTTAGGACTTGGGAAAGCGTGGTTCCCACCATCGATACCAAGAAAACCAAGCGTTTTCTAAAACTTGGTAAGCTGCTTCTGGAGAATAATTTTTGAAAGGAACTGATAAATGCGCCCAAAGACAACGGTTGTCTTGAAGTTGTTCCTGACTCAATATCCAGGACAATAAACGTTTCGGCTGGATTGCGTGGGTATGTAGATTTTGATTAAATTGTTCGTTAGTAAATGTACTGCCACCTTGAGGGTTGATACAGGCACTCAAGTAAGCTCGTTGCTTTTCTACTCCCAAACCATAGTAGCCGACTCCTTGTTGCTGACGTACAACTGCAGGGGAAGAGATAAAGGTAAAATCTCGCAGAAGCTGAACAACATCTCCATCCTTCAAATAACGCATTTCAATATCTAGAACCCAATTCTTGTTTAGGTATTGATAATGCTTTTGAGCTATGACTTTGTAAACCTTTTTTGTTGGCTGTGGTAGTGGACGACTGATAGTGAATTGCCATTGTGGTAAAGGAACCTCTTGAGGAAATGTAAACGCAGGCACTGTCTGTTTGTCTTTTGTGGGAAGAAACACTATAGTTCCTAAAACAAACAGGACACCACTCAGAGTGAATGCCAAAAGTGATATGCGTAATTGTTTCCAAATCATCGCTTCCAAATCATTACTTTGATGACTCCGTGGCGTCTTTATTTCTTAATTCAGACCTTCCAAGGTGAAACCAGCAAAATAATCCAAAAAGTAACACGGCAATCAGCGAAAATACCAGAGAACCATCTCCCTCATGCCAGTAATCAAAGACTTCCATATGTCCTTGCGCTACCAAGATAGCCATCAGAGCGACTCTTAAAGCATTCACAATAAACGCCAATGTGCCAGCTACAAACGGGATCAGAATTTGGTACTTCAAATTTTGAGGAAACATCAAGAGAAAAAGTAGGGCTAAGCCTACTAGTTGGAATATAAGCTCTATGCCAGAACAGCCAGAATAAACTTCTACGCTTCCAGTCGGAAGATAAATTAGAGTTCCATTTCGAGCAACTTCAAAACCTGTGTACCAAAGAATTAAAGTTGTAAATTTGGCAGTTAATAGGGATATATCAAGCCATGAAGATAATAATTTAGGTAAACTCAGAAAAAATAAAATGAATAATTCTGCTTTGTATTGCTTTAATCCCTTAAAACCAGAAGCCAACAGAGCAAGACCAATTGCCAAAATCACTGGTGAGAGGTACAAGAAAACACCAAAGCTTGTGAGGGATATACTTTTTATGAGTAACAGCGCAATTAGTGTTAGACCAAAAAAACTAGAGAAAATTTCACTTTCTAGATTTAAACTGTAGCGCTTTTCCCAAACTAAGGAAGATATAGCCGCCCAAAATAGAAAAGTCATGCCTAACAAGCTAGAATTATTAGCTTTCCAAAGCACAGCCAAATTAATTGCAATTAAGCCTGCTCCTATTGCTAATAGCCAGATTTGGGGGTATTTGAGTTGTGAGACTGTGAATTGAGAAGCTTTCATATCATGATGAATATAGCTCTTAGCCAGGGGTGTATTACCCCTGGCAAGTGATGAGATGGGTGTAGGAGATAGATTTTATTTAAGTTTTCCTACACTTTTGCAGTCTCTTTTTGTTGCTGCTTGTTGTATTTACGACGCAGAGCAACACCAAAACTACCTGCAGCTAAGGAACCCAATATGGTTAGAGGTTCGGGAACAGGTTGTTCTGAGGCAATTTCACGTCCTATTTTCTGTGTGACAGCATTTCCAAAGTCCGAGAAGTTATTTGCAGCAATGAGGAAAGAGCCAGAACCTCCAATAACATTGTTTCTGTAATAGGTATCTAGATTAGCCTCACTACCAAGAATTGGTAGACCGTTGATGACAATTCCTGCGTTAACTGCGTTATCTCGTGCTGCTCTGAGGTTTGCGTCTGAGGTAACATTTTCTGAACCATCACCTGACACATCAATAACTCTTCTGTTCCCAACATAATCATTATTGTCGAGTAGATTTCGAGCAAAATTAATGCCATTAGCAATACCAGTGCTACCGCTAGATGGTCTTGAAGTTGCTGCGATCAAATCAGCAAATGCATTAGCACTAGCAGCATCACTAATAAATGTCCAAGGCACTGATTGTACAGCACCACTAGACCAGTAGGATAGAGTCGCTGCAAGACCCCCTGGTAAAGCTGAAATTTGATTCTGAATTGTCGGATTTCTGAATGCGTTTACGTAACCTTGTTTCTGCAAGTTGAATTCATTGGTGTCAACGCTACCTGAGACATCGACAGAGAGCACTAACTCTGTGCCAACTACAGTGGCGGCAAAAGATGCTGACGGGGACAGCACACCCAGCGTCAACGCGGCTGTCCCCAGACCGATGACAGCCGCTCCCCATGTATACTTGTTTTGAAAGTATGTAGGCAAGAAATTCAGAGTTGCTTTGCCTATGCCTTGTCTGCTCCCACTTCGATTAACACTCGTCTGTCCGATGCTCAGTGTTCCTAAAGCAACATATTTTGCCTTAGAACAAACTTTACGTAACTTTCTTCTAACCTGAAATCTTGTCATGGAACTCACTCCTATAAGTAGGTAAAAGTTGATGGTAGATTTACCCTGGAGTGAGATTCGCTCGTACCTCAAACTAATTGTACGCAAAAGTGCTGGGACGGGTTAGCGTTAACCTGTCGCACACCTCATCACAAAACATCTATCAAACGCTGATGGCAAGTTCTACACTTGCCTCTATTTCTGAGGTACTAGCGGTGTCTTCAGTAATGCTTCTGAAATTGCATAGTAATGAGTCTCACTGTTTAAGTAAGCAAAATCAACTATTTCTAGTTGTCTTAACACAAAATTTAAATTGAATGTTGTTATTACGTAAACATTACATAGCATGAATAGTGAGCTTAGATCAAGCTTCTAGATGATTCATCACCTAGATTACTAGATAAAAATTTGGTAAATTTACCACTATCAAATAAAAAAGATGGGCATTCTTGCCCATCCTACTACAAACTTAAGAACTCAACACTCAACTTTTATCGGTTGTGATTACCTAACCATTTAGCTGCAGCAATTCCCAAAATGGCTGCTACAACAGGATTGCTGAGAAACCTGATAATACCCGGTTGCTCTGCCAACACTTCGCGGAAGATCTCGGGATGGTTGTAATAAAAAACGAAGCCCGCGTTAGCGGACTTCGTTTGCGCGCTTTGATAGCGCAGGTAACTATAAGTTTTTAAGTTTAATAGCGTAGGTATTTGTTAAAATAAATACGCCATTACAAACGATCAAAGCTAGTAGAAAAAGCATTAGTTCTATTTAAGCGCGTCTTTTACGTCATCTTTAACGTTTTCAACACCATGACGTACTTCGCCTTCTGCTTGCTTAGCCTGACCTTTCGCTTTATCTTCTGGATCGCCAGTAACGTTTCCTACTACTTCTTGAATTTTACCTTCAACATTTTTAGCTACAGCCTTTGCACGATCTTCTAAACTCATTTAGCCCTCCAGGAATCCTATCAATTACGTTTTAATGTTGATGATTAACTTTGAGCTTGTTTTTCATCACTCTTCCAAATTAGCTGAATTTTGTGACAACAGCCTTCCACCTCCAGATATATTAATCTCCTATGCTAAAAGAGAGAGGAAGACTTACTACTAACTATTCCTTTAACACTAGTTAGTTATGAAAAACTTTTGATGCGACTATATGGCAATCTGACTTAAAAATGGGTGTAAGGTGTAAGGGTGTAGTACAACGCGGCGTAAATAGGGCAACCATTTAAAATCCCTAAAAACCTCATCCCATAATACTTCTGACTTTTGACTTCTGACTTTTGACTACCGCCTTGCGGTAGTAGGGGTGTAGGAGAAAGACATTATTCATGGCGAGGTTTGTGAGATTTTCTCAGCAATGCTGACTTGAAAATAGAACGGGCTGCGCCCTTGCACTGTACAGCAACTCCTGACTTAGAAAAGGCTGCACGCTTACACTCTACAGAATAAAGAATCAATTTTCATCTGTTCTAGTGTTCTGTTCTAATGTCAGGAAGTACATGATGGCTATTTAATAATAATGTTTTATGAATAACTCTTAATGCCCCCTATTTGATTAATCAAAAACCCGGCATCTTTACGAAAACCGGGTGAATAAAGTTATGTGTACAGTTTTTATTTAATCAAGAAAGCCCATGAGAGATTCGGGATCGTCAATAGTATTTGATGCTATTGGGCGATTTCCCATGGCAGAGTATGTTTCATAAATGACGAGATCACTTGTACCAACTGGACGAGTTCCAGACTGGTTCATAGTGTGAGCAACTTCAAATAAGTGACCTGTAACTGGGCGTATACCCATTACATTCCTTGTCTCTACAACTTGCAAATCACTGGAGCTGACAGGACGTATTCCACCGACAGGTAGTGTATTATCTACTTCAACTTTACCTAGTAGTTCTATCCCTTTTTGCTGGTCACCACTGTGCTCTACTTGGTCCCAACTTTTACCCTGATTATTTTCCACTGTAGTTTCTCCGTTAAGCTTCAAATTTTTTCGCCGAGGACTTCTTGCTTCACCAGAGCTATTTATGCTCATTCATTCTCACCTGGTGCATTGTTAACTAATTTTACAAGATTCTGAGAAAGTTAAATTTTTCCTTAATATCTTTAGTTTAACTTTAAAAATATCGTGTAGGTATAATTATTTTGTAAGACTTATATTTTCAATATAAATCTAATATTTTTGTTAATTAGAATAAAGAAATGTTGCAGGTCTTATCGGTTACAGATTTCAAACTACAGATGAAACTTATTTATACAGTCAAAGCACCGATTGGATCGAAGTTGTTAGCATATTAAATAGAAGCAGCTAAATTAACTTCTATGACGCAATTTCACCTTCAACCTCCCTTTCAAGCAACAGGCGATTAACCACAAGCGATCGCCCAACTTGTCGATAGTATTTAGGCTGCTGATATTTTTAGTATTTTGGGCAATCATCTGATCAATAAGGTTGCAAGTGATGTGGAATAGTGGGCATCGCATCCTCAAAGCCCTAAAAACTAGCATTTGCAAACATGCGCTACTTTCAGCGTTGCCCAATAGCACTACCGTCACAAACAATGTTTACTTCAAGATTAGTAAAATATTTCCAGCTTTACAGAATATAGCACATTTTTGCTTTTAAGTATCAAATCATCTATGTAAGTACAGTACGGTCATCCAGTGTCAATAATTTTAACTGGATTCTGTTGGTACCTGCGAATAAACACTTAGATTTATTTGATCAATCCGGAATCATGAGTTACCTTATTGTTGTATAAATCACATTAAATGGCTTGTAGCTGAATAATCGATTGACGCTATAACCCTTGCTGCGTATTTTTTTGGGCATTTTTTCAGTGTATCAAGCCGATGAGTAATATAGAGTAGGTATGTAATTATGACGAGCCATCTGATAATCTATGATGAGCACAGACAACCACGTAGACTGAGCGAAAAAATCGGTGGTGGTGGACAAGGAGACATCTATCCACTGGCAGAAAATCCCAGTATTGTAGTTAAAATATTTAATCAAGAGAAATTGCAAGAAAGAGGACGTGAACTGAGGGAAAAAGTTTTCGTTCAAATTCGTGTGTTAGAAGACCTGATTAGCAGTCCCTATGTAACTTGGCCGCAAATAGAGGTTTTTGACAGCAACGACCAGTGGATGGGCTATGCCATGAAAAAAGCTAAAGGAATACCACTGAGTAAGTTAGCTCACCCGATGCTCTATTTAAAATACTTTCCAAACATAGATAGAAAAGGCATAGTGCAAATCTTGCTACATCTTTTAGATACCATTGACATTTTGCACAAAAAAGGAATCTACGTTGGCGACATTAACTTAGGGAATTTTCTTGCAGACCCTTCTACGTTTAAAGTTTATCTGATTGATACAGACAGCTATCAAGTCAAAAATGCTAGGACTTCCCAAATCTATCCTTGCCCTGTAGGTAGACCAGAGATGACACCCGTAGAACATCATGGCCAGCCTTTTGACAAGATTATCAGAACACTTGAAAGCGACTTATTTTCGTTGGCTATCTTGATGTTCCAATGCTTGATGTTGGGACAACATCCTTACAGTCAAGTTGGTGGTGGAAATCCGGTAGAAAATTTGCGAAAAGGTAATTTCCCCTATGGAAAAGGAGGCGCCAGACCAGGGGAGGTAGAAGCTGTACCACCAGGACCTTGGTTTATTATCTGGAGCCACCTGTCATTTAAGGTCAAAAACCTTTTCATTAGAACGCTGAAGGAAGGTGTTCGCGACCCATCAAGTAGAGCATCTATCGCTGAATGGCGAGATGTACTTCAACAATACTACTTTGCTATCCAACGAGGGCATATGACTTCAGAAATCAGACCAACAGAACGAAAACCCAGTCGAGATTGTGAAGATAGGATTGCTTAAAAATATTTTGTAATTGCCTTTTTTTTTGAATTATTTCTTGGAATTGAATTGATTTGGAGACAGCAATATGAGGATGTATCTCAATAACTCATATGGTGATTTAATTGAAAATCCAACGCCCCGTTGTGCATGTATGTTGGTCTTGGATGTCAGTGGTAGTATGTCTGGTGATCCAATTAGTTTACTCAGTAAAGGTGTAAATCAGTTTATTCAAGAAGTCTGTCAAGATGATTTTGCAAGCCTTGCTGTAGAAGTAGGAATCATTACTTTTGGTAGTACTGTAGATGAAGTAACTCCTATCCAATCGATTTTGGGAATTAGTACACCGACATTTTCTGCTATGGGAAGAACACCGATGGGTGCAGCAGTTTCGAGAGCGATTGAAGTTTTAGAAAACCGCAAGCAGCAATACCAAAAACATGGTGTTCCCTATTATCAACCTTGGATTGTACTGATGACTGATGGTGAACCAACTGATGAATACCTCAAGGCTGCAGCTCAACTGCGCGAACTAGCAGAAGATAGTAAAATGCTGGTGTTTGGGATTGGTATAGGTGACCACTGTAACTTGAAGAAACTTGCTGAGTTTTGTCCCGCAAATCGTCCTCCAAAAAAATTAGCAGAGTATAGATTCACGGAGTTTTTCCAGTGGCTTTCTCAAAGTATGGCGAAAGTCAGTGTTTCGACTCCTGGAACTGGTGTTGAATTACCAAATACTAAAGGCTGGGATACCATTCAAATTTAACAGTTATCAGTTATCTCAGATCTTGCACCTCGACTTTAGTACGCCTTGAACTTAAGTTCAAGGCTGCATAGCCAAAGTCCGTTAAAACGGACTGAAAGACTCAGCCAGTCCGTTTTAACGGACTTGAACTTTGAGCCAAGAAATTTATTTCTTGGCGGACGAAA
>NZ_CAWPKW010000278.1:0-2473 GCF_963888615.1 Brasilonema octagenarum UFV-OR1
TTCCAAAACTCCACTAAGTCAAAAACGTGCAACAATTGTTACCACGTTCCACCAGTGCCACTATCTGCACGCTAATACCACCAGCATTCTCCTATCCAGAATACAAATACCTCATTTTAAAAATGTACTTTAGCAAAATAGTACTATTGTGCTAAAGTACTATTGTTAAAATTTACTATAGTGCAAATGCACAGTAATATTTTTGTAATGTAATGAGTGCTTTAATTTAATGCAAGGAAACTACACTCCTACAATTGTCACCTTGGGGCTAGCAGGTGGACAGGGCAAGAGTACCGTCGCGCTCATGCTCGGTCGATACCTGGGGCGGTTGGGGATTCCAGTACTGTTCATTGATGCTGACCCCCAGTCATCGCTCACTAGTTTTTTGGGGGTCAAGGTACAGCCAAATACCCCTACATTGCTGGAAGTCATCACCCAATCCGAAGAAAAAACACCCCTAATTAATGCCATCGCCCCAGTACCGGATGTCCAACTAGACAACCGCACTATCAGTAACACCAACTTGTTTTTAATCCCCTCTGATGACGGGTTGGAGAATGCTAACTATAAACTGGCATCGAGCGGGATTAGTTTGTTTCTCCTGAGAAACCGCCTAAGGCAAATTGCCAATAACTTTGGCGTAATAATTGTAGATCCACCACCAGAGCGATCGCACCTTGCCCAAACTTCCCTCGGTGCTGGTGACAAGTGGATAATTCCCGCCGAAGCTAACGTCAAGGGAGTGCAGTCATTGGTAAGAACCCTCGAACTGGTAAAAGAATTTCAACCAGCTTTACCCTATGGCTCACTCTTGGGAGTCATACCCTTCCGTGCCAAGTGGACTGGAGTTAATCCAACCAAAGCCACTAAAACCAGTATCTCAGCAATGGGCGAAATCGTGGGACTTGACTTGATGTTACCCCACTTTCTCGAATCCGATGTATATAAAAATGCCATCAACCAACGGGTATCTCCCACAGACTTAGGACAGCCTTCCTTGGAATATCCAATCCAGGTATTAGCTCAAAAGGTAGGACCAACACTGCCAGAACAGTACGCAAAACTTATTCCCACAGAAACAGTGTAAGTTATAGTACCAGGAGTTACCCATGAGCCTTTTAGACGAAATTCGCAGCCGTGCTAATCAACCGACTGTTCCCCCACGCCAGGATGTATTGCAGCAACCGACTACTACTGACACTTTAACAGAACTGAGTGCAACTGATGCGGTGCAGCAACCAACCGAAGTATCGGAACTCAAACGCTTGGAAGATTTACTCGCCAGTTACCCAGAAATTGCTCCTAGAGTTCCCGTAAGGTTGGAGGTTCCCATTAAAGACGAACTCGACGAACTGTGTCACCGCGATAAAGTAACAATAGAAACGTTAGTCGAAGCTTTCTACGTAACCTGTAAAGATAAAGAATCAGTGATGCGACAGGTTATCAAGGAAGCCAAAAAGCGCCTCAAGAGTCGTAAAGAAGTGGGGAATATTCGCTCCAGTCTCACCAAACTCAATAATTTAACCAAAAATAAAAAGTAGTAACGCGCGTTCGCGCCCGTAACAACAACTTTTTCGCGGCGCAAATCGTAATATAAGTCCAGAAAAACTCAACTTTCAAGAGAAGAAAAACAATGAATATTTCGCAGACTGTCTTAGAAAATTCAAGAGTAGAAATCACCAAAGCTATCTTAGTTGATTTACAAAAACTCTCTTCTTACTCTGGAGAACCAATAGCAGCTGTCTATGCAGATAACCTATTGCGTACTATGCGGAAGTTGCGCGATAAATACATTCATGACCCCTGTACAGAAGTGGTAATGGCGCTGCATGATGCACTTGCATATTCTAACCGTTGGATTGATTATAATGCCAGTCAGTACCAAGGAGCTTATGATTTACTTGCATCCCTAGTGAATCAAGAAACAATCACCAATTTGTCAGTCGAGGACTCTATTTTAACTTTAGAAGACTTAGGCTTTGAGACTTTACCATTCGGGGTAAAACTTGACGATAGTCAGGATAGGGATTCAGACGAAGAATAACACAATATGGAGGACAAACCTATCCAAGAACGCTTTTTAGACACCTCAGTTACGCGGTCTCTACTACTTAGTACGCAAACCTACAAACAATACTTTGAATCGCAGTTTGCTAACCAACAGCTTTATATCTCTAACTATATTCAAATGGAGATAAAGCGAAGTTATCTGATTAATCTTATTTCTTTCTACTTTGTGCTGCGCCTAGAAACTATAAACAATATTGGAGATGCCATCGCTCTGTGGAGCAATAGATTTAAGACAAGCGAACTCAAAGCAATTTTACAGCTTATCCCTCAACTTTTTAGCACACACCAACTCAATTTTAGCAGTCCTCAAGATAAAGAAAAAGCTCTTTCTATCTTAGCAATTTATATCAAACGCTTTGAACTGATTCTAAGAAGAAAGTTTAACAATACCAATATTGATTCA
>NZ_CAWPKW010000279.1:0-41738 GCF_963888615.1 Brasilonema octagenarum UFV-OR1
CTACCAAGGCTTTCCGACAACGCAGAATTAATTTCTGGAGATGTCTATTAGGGAGCAGGTTACCGATTTCAAAGCCTTGTCCATCGTCCTTAACACGCAAGATGCACTGTCCATTTTCATACACCAACTCAAGTCGCATCAAAAAAAAGAAATCTATTAGTTTCAGAACAATGTCTGAAACGAGTTTGGGAATCGTTGCATTCGCCTCATGCGGACGAATAGGTGATTTGGCAATATGACAATGGACGAACTCTAGGATGTCGGTTGTGGGAAACGGCAACTGTCCAGTGAGCAGTTCGTAGAACGTCACCGGTGCGGTAATCGAGCAAACGGTTCATTGCTTTAGTTTGAGTCTGAATTCCAACTTAAGTTCGAGTCAATCTCCTATTTTAGGTGGGCTGGTTAATCAATCTTTCTATCATATAAAAGTTTCAACTCTCAGTGGACGACAAGTCAAAGCTAATTGCATATATTGAAGCTATGCAATACCGCTATTGCAACGAACGAAGCGAACATTTGATGACAAAGCTCTGGCATGAATTACGTAAGCTATTGCAAACTGATTAAACCACAAGTGTTTCGGCTTTTCTTAGTGCCATTGGCACTGTGGGGCGAGGTATCATCCAACTCGGCATTTTGCTATTGATTCTGACTCCAGTTGCACGAGTTGCGTTTTCAGTGTTTGCATTTTGGCAACAACGCGATCAACGTTACGTTGATTGTGCTGTTGATTCTTGTTCACGGTCTTCTGACGACAAGGTAATTTGAGAAGTTTCAAAACGGGAGGAGGCAATGAAACTACTATCGAAACAATCTACAGTACTGTTGGGTTTGACAACTTGTGTTTTAGCTCATCTCCCTTTACCTGCCTCGGCTGACTCGACTGCGAGCTTATTACTCAGTCTGAAGTGCCAAAGTGATTACACTGTAAATGTTTGGAGACGATATGCTTCGGGTGAGCTGCTTTACCGCGCTACAGGGCCTCTAGGAAATTTAAGGTTGGGCAATGGAACCAGGGAGAATACAGGAGCCGCTGAGGTGTATAAGTTTAAAAATGACAACTATGTGTACCAAGTTCTTGGCGGGCGGGGAGATCACCGACAGCAGGGAACCTTAGAGGTGTTCAAGAACGGGCGGTCGCTCCTAAGCCAAGCTTGTGCGCAAGAGGGATGAAACCTATTGATTTGTTAGTTTCCGTTTAGGTTGCAATTTAATACTCTGTTTTGGTCTTTTGTGACAGACAGAATGCCGATAGCTGGTAAATCTGAAAGCGGTCGTGCTTTTTTCAATAACGTTATACCTATTAAGGAGATGTAGACATGACAATTGCAAATACAAATTCCAAAGTTGTGAATGGTGTTGATCCCTCTTGCCCTTACCTCTTTCACCTTGCAGCTTTAACGCCAACCACATTTGACGGAGGAAACTTACGGGGTGGAAACGAAGACAACTGGCCGGCTCTGGCGGGTCAAAAAGGTGCTACCTATTTCTTCCACCTTGAGCCTGGTGGCGTTCGAGAGCCCCATTGGCATCCGAGCGCGTGGGAGTTTAACTACGTCGTATCTGGGAAGGCTAAGTGGGCGATGCAAGGTCTTCAACAGGAACATTACACCTTCGAAGCCGGTCAGGGTGATGTCGTGTTCGCTCCTCAAGGCTTTTTTCACTACTTTGAAAATGCCAGCGATGACGAAGAACTCATTGTCATGATTGTGTTTAACAGTAGTGTGCCAGAGCCACGCAACGACCTTGGTATTGTCAATTCACTAAGCGTGATACCAAACGATGTCATGGCTGCGGTATTTGGTGTTTCTGCTGATGTCTTCAGCAACCTACCCAAGATTGAGAAGCCTGTGACGATTGTCAAGAAGCGGTCATCCCCTGCTTAATGCGATTGGTAGGGCGCACAGGTATGATAACCTCCACGCGCTCTGGAGCCACTCGAATCACCACTGATAAGCTAATAACCCGAAATCTACCAGGATGATGAGTGGCAATACTATCTTAAAAGTGAGGCACGAATGACCATATTCGCTTTTGAAAGTACCTCACGGACGTTCGACTTCCAAGCGGGTGATGTTGGCTATGTGCCGATGTCAATGGCGCATTATGTTGAACACACCGGAACAACAACCATGCTGGTTTCTAGATATTTTCCCGAGCGATCGCTTCAACGATGTTTCGCTGACGCAATGGCTGGCACTCACGCCACACGAACTTGTTACCGCGCATCTCATGATCGTGCTTTGGTCGATGCCATCTGTGCTCAAAAGCGCGCGGTCGTGCCGTCATTAGAGCAGGTCGCATCATAAGCAGCCGACGATCAGTACTGGGTAAGGTCGCGATTGTTACGGGTGCCGCTCGCGGAATCGGACGAGCAATAGCGATACGCGTAGCGTCAAGCCTCCGGCTTATCGCACTAACTTGTGAAGGTGTGGATATGAACGGGGTGTGGGGTGTGGAGAAGAACGATTGGACGGGGTTTGGGATCTCGCCCAATCAAAAGCGTCCTAAAACGGTAGGGCTTTAAACCCTAATGCTCTTAAGGCTATGGGGCAATACGGTTCAGTTAGAGCCAAAAACCTTAAAATTAGTAGGTTGGGTTTCGCTCCGCTTTACCCAACCTACTATTATCCTTAACTGAACTGTATTGGGCTATGGGGTAGGAATACAAGATTCATCTTTCCCTACACCCTACCCCCTCCGAGCTTTGCTCGGTAATCGGCATTTGATGATGTCCGAAAATAGTCACTGTTGTTATGATCAATCACTCCAGTTCAGTTCTACTCTTATCACAGCGTCGTCTGGCAATGGCTTTGATCTTTATCGCGGGTTATGTTGATGTCGTGGGATACATCACCCTGTCAGGCGTTTTTGTCTCCTTCATGAGTGGGAATTCCACAACGGCTGGTCTGCATTTAGGTCGGGGTCAAAGCGAGGTATTCGCTAAGGCGGTGTTGCCCGTCATTGTGTTTGTTTTGGGCGTGGGCGTTGGTTCCCGGATAATGCATCGTCGTCATGGTTTACGACTTGTGTTACTGCTTCAGGTGGCGTTACTAACGACATTTGCGGTGATCAGCAACAGTGTCATGCCGATCTCTCACCCACGCGGAGACTCATGGCTAATCCTCACGTTAACTAGCGTCTTTGCGATGGGTCTCCAAAATGCAATTGTTCGTCACATTGGTCAAGATAGCGTCGGTTTGACCTATATCACTGGGATGCTTGCTGCTTTAGGTTCTCACTTAGCAGCTTGGCTAGACCGTTCAGAACCCCAAGCAAGGAAGCATATCAGCTTATTCATCAGCCTATGGCTCAGCTTTATAGCTGGAGCGACCGTTAGCAGTTGGATCGCGCTCAAAATTGGAGTCACCTTACTTCCACCGCTCATCATGCTGCTAGTCCTACTGATTCTGGATTTTCGCCGCTCGACGACTTTAGCGTAGTAAAAGCGATACGAGGTTTCTAATTTTCTACTTTGTTGCTTGTGATGGACAAAAATCTGGTCGTGGCTCTGAATTTAAGTTGATTGCGGCAATCAAATGAGAGGCTCACAAACCTCATATCCATGATGGAAAGAAATAAAAAGGTCGTTAGCTTATGTTACTTCAACGTAAAGCCGAATCTATGCCCCATTCTGTACCGAGTTTGTCTGAAGTTCATCGTAGTATCTCGATTCCGAATGTTCAAAGCTTTTGGCGCAAAATGTTTGCCTTTGCGGGACCGGGCTACCTAGTTTCGGTCGGATATATGGACCCTGGCAATTGGGCAACTGACATTGCAGGCGGCTCGAAATTTGGCTATACCTTGTTAAGCGTAATCTTGCTCTCGAACTTGATGGCAATTCTGCTGCAATCGCTCTGTGTACGACTGGGAGTCGCAACGGGAAAAGATCTCGCGCAAGCGTGTCGAGATTACTTTTCTCCAAGCGTGAGTTTTATCTTGTGGATTCTGTGCGAAATAGCGATCGCAGCCTGTGATCTGGCAGAACTACTCGGCAGTGCGATCGCCCTCCAACTCTTATTTGGCTTGCCGCTCATGGCAGGAGTTTGCATCACCACTTTGGATGTGCTGGGGTTAATCTTTTTGCAAAGTAAGGGCTTTCGCTATACTGAGGCACTCGTCATCGTACTTGTGGCAACCATTGGAGTTTGTTTCGCTACAGAACTTTTATTTTCTCGCCCAGCAATTGGCAGCGTTTTGCAGGGCTATCTCCCTAACTCGGAAATTGTGCACAATCCTGAGATGCTTTACCTGGCGATCGGGATTCTAGGGGCAACGGTCATGCCGCATAACTTATATTTGCACTCCTCGATCGTGCAAACTCGAAACTGGCAACCGACCACTAACAAACGACGCGAAGCAATCAAGTTCGGTACAATTGATTCTACAGTTGCATTATCGTTTGCACTGTTGATTAATTCAGCGATTCTCATTGTCGCTGCTGCAACCTTTCATTTTTCTGGAAATCAAGGCGTTGCAGAAATTCAAGATGCTTATCAGTTGCTCTCTCCATTGCTGGGTGTGAGCGGTGCAAGTGCAATTTTTGGAATTGCGCTCCTAGCTTCTGGGCAAAGTTCGACGCTGACTGCAACCTTGGCAGGGCAGATTGTGATGGAAGGTTTTTTGCGGATAAAGTTACCCGCGTGGTTGCGTCGCTTAGCCACTCGACTGATTGCAGTTATTCCTGCCTTGATTGCGGTCGCGATGTTCGGAGAGCACAGCACAAGTAACTTATTAGTATTCAGCCAAGTCATCTTGAGTTTACAGCTTCCATTTGCCGTGATTCCGTTAGTGATATTTACGAGCGATCGCCGCTTGATGGGTGAGTTTGTCAATCCTCGATGGCTCAAAATCATGGCGTGGGCAGTTGCCGTCTTACTGGTTGGACTTAATAGTTGGTTACTGATTCAAGTTGGGATGGACTGGATCAGGCTCTAATTGCAGTTTATAAGGAGTGGTGACTACAGCAGAACCAGAGATGGCGGGGAGCCAAGTCGCGGCAGCGCTGTTATTGCTGGGATTCAATCAATTAATTAGTGCAATGAACAAATTTAAACCCTGTTATGCTTCTGGATGATTTAACTTATTTACTAGTAGCTCACTCATGTAAGTGACAGAAGAGGGGTAAGGTAGGACTTACGCAAAAATCGCTCTTAAGCTTAATTTATCGAAATAGAAGCGATCGCTTTAACGCCAAACTACAGGGAGAGCAATATTCTAACACTCACAAATCAAGAGGAATAGCAATATGCTAATGGCAGATTCCATTGGAACTTATTTAATCAAAAGGCTTTACGAACACGGCGTTCACCATATCTTTGGTGTACCCGGTGATTATGTTCTAGGCTTTGACAAGTTGTTAGAAAATAGTCCCATTCAATTCATCAATACCTGCGATGAACAAGGTGCGGGGTTTGCAGCAGATGCTTATGCCCGTCTACGCGGATTAGGTGCAGTGTGTATTACCTATTGTGTTGGTGGTTTTAAGGTAATAAATACCACCGCTCAAGCCTATGCTGAAAAGTCTCCCGTGGTCATAATTAGCGGCGCACCAGGGATAAATGAACGTATTCAACATCCATTGCTACATCATAAAGTGAAAGATTTTAATACTCAGTACAAAATCTTTCAAGAACTTACCATTGCATCTACGGTACTCGATGATCCCAACAAGGCATTTGAGGAAATTGATCGCGTGCTTGCTACTGCATTACGTTACAAGCGCCCAGTTTACATCGAAATTCCTCGCGATATGCTCAATCAACCTGGTAATCGTGATTATCAGTGGATTCCTCAAACAGATGTCAGCGATCCAACTTCCTTAGCAGCAGCTCTTGAGGAAACTGTCAAGCTAATTAATGCAGCCCATCAACCTGTGATTCTAGCCGATGTGGAAATTCATCGATTTGGATTGCAGCAAGCACTGTTACAGTTGACTGAAACAACGAATATCCCAGTAGCAGATACCATTTTAGGCAAATCGGTGATTAATGAACTACACACCAACTACCTTGGACTCTACGCTGGTGCTTTGGGAAGTGAGTTTGCTCGTCAGTATGTCGAGTCTAGCGATTGCGTGATTATGCTGGGTGTTTTTCTCATGGATTTGAATCTTGGGATGTTTACGGCTCACTTAGATCCAAACTGTGCCATCTATGTCATGAGTGAAAAAACGTCTATTCAATGCCACGAATATCAAGGGATTCGTTTACAAGATTTTGTTCAAGGATTACTTCAAACTGACATTCGCTTCCGAGAACTCAGTTTCTCCAATAGTTCTAAACCGGCGACTTCTTTTTCTCCCATTCCCGATCAGCTAATCACGATCAAACGGTTGTTTGAGCAATTGAATATCTTTATTAACAAGGATATGATAGTCATCGCAGACATCGGAGATTCGCTGTTTGGAGGATTAGATTTATTTGTTCATGGTAAAACTCGATTTCTATCCCCTGCCTACTATGCCTCTTTAGGTTTTGCTGTTCCCGGAGCTATAGGTGTTCAATTTGCCAATCCTCACATCCGCCCACTCGTGTTAGTAGGTGATGGTGCATTCCAAATGACTGGGGTGGAGTTATCTACAATCGCTCGATATGGGCTTAATGCAATTGTGATTGTTCTCAACAACGGTGGATACGCAACAGAGCGTCCGTTGCTCGATGGCAAATTCAATAATATTCGGCTGTGGCAATATAGTCGAATTTCAGAGGTAGTAGGTGCAGGTCGTAGATTTGACGTTCACACAGAAGGTGAGTTAGAAGCTGCACTCTTAGAAAGCCGATCCCACCCTGAAAGCTTTTGTATCTTGGATGTGCATATTGGTTCAGATGATATGTCACCAGCATTGCAGCGAATGACTAACGAACTTGCTAAAAAGATTCATTAGGGGTGTGGTCGAAAGTAGTTGGTAAGTGAGCGCTCGCTTACAGCGCTTTTCAAGGAAATAAACCACGGGTAGAGGCACAGCATGCCGTACTTCTACAAAAATCTGTGGTTCAAATAGCTGAAAATAGCTGTAATATAAAAATCACAATGACAATACCTTTGCCAATTTACGAGGGTTCAAAACCTGTAGAACCGGGATGAATAGGTCCTGAATAACTAAGCTTGGCAAAAATTTGGGCTAATAAAATAGGCTCAGGCTTTTCTGTAAGCATTTTTAATATTTCACGGACATATCGAAAGCCACGATAATAGGTTTTAAGGTCAATAAGGAAAAAAGGGGCAGGACAAAAATGTTTACTTTTACACTTCTGCGATCGACGATGCCACTTTTAGCGATTCTCATTCACGTTTTTTAACAACAGGATAATTTGCGCTCGCTCAACCGCGAACAAACTATCTGGTTGTGTTGTCAAGAGCGGTCACTTATGATGTTCTCTGGCTGGCGGCATTTTGATCGCCCAAGTGTGAGGTTGGCGATCGCCTTTCTATTCAGCTTGACTCTGGCGCTGGGCTGGACATCCCAAGTTTGGGCGCAGGTTTCTCCGGCAAATCCTGTAGTGCAAAGTGCTAACCAACCGCCTTTAGGAGTCCAACGGCTAGGCGCAATTGAAATAGCGACAGTGAAGTTAGATGGGGAAAATTTATTTCAAGTCGTTGCCCCGACTGTCTGGAACCGAAGCAATCCTGGCAAGCAGATTCCGGTTGAAGCCAGAGTCGAAGAGATTGAGGCTAACCTCAACCGCGTTATTGCCTTCGCTCCAATTCAGAATTTTGCAATCCCGATTGGTTCAACACTGCAAGGCGATCGCCAAAAAGGTTTCTACACGAACTTCGATCCCAAAACATTGCAAGTGTTTGTATCTCAGCTTGATGGCGATACTATCCTTCTAGCTAAAGATGCTTATCATTCTGTACCCCTGCAACTATTAACTGTCACCCAGTTAGATGCCGATTACTATGGGCTGAGTGTAGAGCAACTAGCGCAACAGTTGCAGTCGGGAATTTACCAACAGTTATTAGAGCAACTGAACGAGCGTTTACCTAGAGCGATAAAGCAACAAGTTCAGAATGCATTTATCAGAGCTACAGCCACGATTGGAGCTAGTTTGCTACTTTGGATGTTGTATAAACTGCTGATGGTGCGCGAGCGCGTTCTGGCAACAAGACAAGCTGCGGTCGTGGCCCAGTCAAAAGCCGCAGCAGATACGGCTACAGGCAATGTCCCTCATGCTCCATATTTGTTGGAGTTCCGCCACTTGCTGCAAAGACAATTTACTTTGGAGCGACAGCGCAATTTGGTTGCTTTCTTGAGATGGCTGCTGATCTGGGGTCAATTTATCGTGTGGAGCGGTGGAATTACCGCAATTTTAAGTTTATTTCCCCTGACAAAACAGCTAGCCTTGCAACTATTATCTGCACCCTTGCAGTTATTGTTGCTCTGGTTGCTTGTAGGATTGGCAAATCGGATGAGTAATGAATTACTCGATCGCTTTGCCAAAAATTGGCAAGACTATCATTTGTTCAATTTTCAATTTTTTACGATTGCCGACGCGCAGCGCAAATCTTTACGCATCTCCACAACTATTAGCGCGATCAAAGGACTGAAAACTTTTGTTGTTTGGGCGATCGCCATTGGTTGGGTGTTGCAAAGTCTGGGAGTCTCAATTGGTTCGGTACTAGCTGGCGGTGCGATTGTCGCTTTTGCACTTTCTTTGGGCTTCCAGAACTTAGTCAAGGATTTGGTCAATGGCTGTCTGATTTTATGGGAAGACCAATATGGGATTGGGGATGTGGTGGCAATTGTCAATACATCTGGTGGCAAAACAGGGGGTTTTGTCGAAAATATGAATTTGCGGGTAACTCAACTGCGAAATGATGAAGGGCGTTTGATTACTATTCCCAATAGCGCGATCGCTCAGGTAGAAAATTTGACCCGAATTTGGTCGCGGGTAGATTTTACGATTGAGGTGGCTTACGAAACAGACATCAAGATGGCATTGGCACTACTTCAAGAGATTGCCCAACAGATGTACGGCGAACCCCAGTGGCGCGATCGCCTAGTGGGACTGCCAGAGGTTTTAGGAGTCGATAACCTCGCTCACACTGGGATGATGATTCGAGTGTGGATTAAAACCCAACCACTGCAACAGTGGGTTGTTGGTCGCGAATTTCGCCTGCGCGTCCGCGTTGCTTTTGAAGAGCATGGCATTCAGATTGGCACACCCCAACAAGCCGTATGGTACGAATGGCACTAGGAAAAACTCTAAGCTTTACAGAATAGTGGTTATAGCGTTTATATTGATTGACACTCCCCACGCCTAGAAGGCAGGGGATTCTTGCTTCACGGAGATTCCAATGAATTTACCCGAAGCCGCGCATCTTGACCGTGTGCCCCACGGCTGCAAGTCCACGTATCGCGACGACTTGAGCGGCTGCGACATCTCTATCAGTCGTATAGCCGCAATTCGAGCAAACATGAGTACGTTCTGACAGTTCTTTTTTTCCTGTCTCGGTTCCACAATTAGGGCAAACCTGACTTGTCTTACGGCTATCTACTTTTTGAAAATAGACATCACGCTTAAAACAAATCTGTTCGAGAATGTTGAAGAATTGACCAAACCCGGCATCCAGGCAATGTTTTCCCAGCATTCCTCTAGATAACCCGACTAGATTCAAATCCTCGACAAACACCATTCCTGCGCCATCACAGATTTGGTGAGACAACTTTGTGTGGACGGGTTCCCCGGGATAAAGCACCTGGCGTTCCCCGGCGCACTACACCCCCATAGCTAGAAGCTAGGGGCACTGTGCGCGTTTTTGGTAGAGCGAAAACTTTGGCAAGCGTCAATAAATAGTAACCTGTGATACAGTTTTCCGTTGAATTCACATGCGCCACCTAGTTGTAGAATAGCTCACCAGCGCGAGCATTTTTCTCGCGCTGGTGAGCGTTGTTTCAGTCCGCGAATTGGGTTAGATTTTATATACCCTTGTTCAACAGTAAAATTTAATAAGCTTTGCAGTATTGCTTGATGCTTATGATGCGTTGTGTATTTTAAATGGCTTAGAGAAGAAAGATACTCAATAGCAATCAGCTTTTGCACTTTTCTCCAAAAACGGTATAACAGGCTACTATTTTTTTGTGCTGGTAAAACTTTTCGGTCTACTGAAATTAGAAGTCAACGACCGCACTCAAGCGGTGATTGTTGCAGTGAAACGAGAAATTGTCAGTTTGTAAGCAATTGTACCAGGACTTACGCAAAATTATGAAAAAATAAACCGCAAAGGACGCAAAGATCACGTATGCCTGCGGCACGGCTTTGCCGAACGCGTAGCGTGCGCCTTAGCGCATAGTTAAGAGGGTTTAAAAGAGTTTTTGCATAAGTCCTATGTACTAAAGTTTGAATTTGGATTCCAACTTTAGTTGGAGCCAAACTTCGATTTTGAGATGGACTGATTGATCAATCACTTTATTGAACAAAAGTTTCAACTCAAAGTGGACGACAAATTAAAAACAATTGCATATATTGAGTTTATACAAACAGTGATAGCAATTGAGTTGCAAAATTTAAGTTTGCCTTACTGAGGATAGTTTTATGACATCCATTTCATTACTGGTCAAAGATGATTTTGAGTACCTAAGGGTTCCAACTCAAACTGATTTTTTTGACAATTCCTCTATTAATTATGCACTCACTGCTGTTGCACAAGAGGTTGCTGAGTTGCTTCAACAAGCTTATCTTTTTCAAGCTGACGGTGTCAATCATGCTAAGACGATCGCGATTCGGACAGTCAAAGGAAAATATATACAAATCATTATAATTGAGCCTTTGACTGATCGAGAGTTAGAGATATTGCAATTGATTGTTGATGGACATAATAATAGTGCGATCGCCCAGAAGCTCAAAATCGCTAAGGGTACGGTGAGAACTCATGTTCGTAATATTTTAAAGAAACTCATGTGAGCGATGCCTTCGGCAAGGCTTCGCCAACAAACTCAAGCAGCGATTTAGGCGCTTCGATCTAGTCTTGTCTGCTAAACAGGACGATTTGTAATTTTTAAGGAGATAGAGCCATGTCAGTCAAGCATGAAGCTGTGAATATTTTTCCATCCCACGTTGAGGCAGAAGCTGCCGTGTTAGAACTGCAAAGAGCAGGCTTCGACATGCAAAAGATTTCGATTATTGGTAAAGACTATCAAACCACTGAGCATATCCGTGGATTTTTGACCTGGAAAGATACGGCTAAAGCTGGAGCTGGAGAAGCAGGCTACTGGGGCACCTTTTTTGGTGGACTCTTCGGCATTCTCACAGGTGTCGGCTTGCTCTTTATTCCGGGAGTGGGTCCTGTGATTGTTGCTGGGCATGTTGCTGGAGTGTTGGCAGGTTGGCTCGAAGGTATGGTTTTGGGTGGTGTGGGAGCTGCCGTTGCAGGAGGACTGGTGGGTGCTCTTGTAGGATTGGGAATTCCAAAGGAGAAAGCCCTAAAGTACGAGACACAAATCAAAGCAGGCAAGTTTATGGTCATTGTGTCAGGTACAGATGAGGAAATTAATCAAGCGCAACAGATTCTGCAAAATGCAGGTCATGAAGTCAATCAAACAGTTGTTGTTTAGCCAGGGCAGCAGCCACACAATCATGTCTTGCACCAAGTAGTTGTTGCTGGAAACAAAGGAATCGACTGCAAACGTCTCTTTAGAGGAACTTTCATGAAGCTCGACAGGTTATTTACTTCAACCCTTACTTTTAATTCCACGACTCCTTACCATCAAACTACTTGGCAAGTTATTCAAAGTTATATTCAGCTCACAAAGCCTCGCATCATCTTACTGTTACTGATCACGATGGCTGCCAGTATGGAAATGGCAGCAAAAGGGCACGTTGATCCCTGGTTTCTGTTGATCGCGTTAGTGAGCGGTACTTGTGCCGCAGGAGCAGCAAATACAATAAACTGTCTTTATGATCGCGATATTGATTTTGCGATGGAACGAACCCGTCATCGTCCGCTTCCGTCGGGTCGGATACAACCTCATGATGCATTACTGTTTGCAATCGCGCTCACACTGATTTCGTTTACGCTGCTGGCTGTTTTTGCTAACTTGTTGAGTGCTAGTTTAGCAATGGTAGGGATTCTCGTTTATGTACTGGTCTACACCCATTGGTTGAAACGGCATCACTCCCAAAACATCGTCATTGGAGGAGTCGCAGGGGCAATTCCGCCTCTAGTCGGGTGGGCAGCAGTAACAGGCGATTTGAGTTGGGCAGCATGGTGCTTGTTTGTGATCGTGTTTCTATGGACACCTCCTCATTTCTGGGCATTAGCAATGATGATTCAAGATGACTATGCCAAAGTTAATGTTCCTATGTTGCCTGTGGTTGCCGGGAATGAGACCACGGCTCGACAAATTTTTGCCTACACTTTAATCCTCATTCCAGTAACCTTACTGCTTGGTTATCCGCTTGATGTAATGAATTTGCTGTATCCACTTATTGCGCTCGTTCTTGGTGGCATTTTTGTTCATAAAGCCTGGTTGTTAATGCAGTCTCCCTCAAATTTGGAGTTGGCGCGGTCGCTGTTTAAATACTCCATTGTTTATATGATGCTGCTATCTATTGGAATCGTAATTGATTGTCTTCCCATCACTTACAGCGCACTCAACAGGATTTCTGGAATCATTAATCTGTTGAATTAAGCTACGGATAGCCAACTGCCCCATTTACAAGGGGATGAGGTTTTGCCCGCGATCAATAAAAATCTGAATTTGGATTTGATCAGGTTTTTTCAACATCATCAAAACAGCATAAATTTCTGTTTAACTATACAAACTTACATGGTCAGAAATATGCCGTTGTTGTATGGTAAAGGAAGTTCTTATTAAAAGCCTGTTTTTATCTACACTCCGCGAAATTCGTCAGAACCAGAAATACACACATTTTTTGATTGAACGAAAACGGCTACATTGCTAACTCATTCGTTAGATTGCCCACTATTGTTTACTTTCCCTTTTCTAAAATGAATTCTTCGACTCGCCATACAATTATTGTTGGAGCTGGTTTTACGGGTCTTTTCACGGCTTTACATCTGCGTCATCAGCATGATCTTCGTTCAATCACCCTGATCGATCCGCAGGAACGGTTTGTCTTCAAGCCCATGTTGTATGAGCTACTGACGGGTGAATTGCCAGAAGACACAGTTTGTCCGACTTATGAAGAATTGCTGCAAGGTAGTGATATCACCTTTGTGCAGGACAAAGTAGCAGCGATCAACCTGCAAGAAAAACGCGTCCATTTAGCTTCTGGTCCAGACCACACCTACAGCTACCTTGTATTAACAGTCGGCAGTATTCAGGGTTATCTGGGAACGGAAGGAGCGCAAGAGAACGCATTCGCATTCCGGACGCGAGAGAATGCGATCGCTCTGGAACATCAATTACGGGATTGTTTGCAGCGCGCCAGTCAGACGAATGATGAAGCGCAACGACGAGCGCTCCTGACATTTGTTGTAGTTGGGGCAGGTCCAACCGGGGTAGAAATGGCAGCAACGTTAGCAGATTTGCTGCCCTACTGGTATGCCCAACTGGGCGGCAATATTCATGAGATTCGCATTATTTTGATCAATCACGGCAAAACGATTCTCGCAGGAGATGTCAATGTGGGTTTGAAGGAGAATGCTCTCCACGCTTTCAGAACTCGAACCGTACCGGTTGAATTGATATTAGGTGTAGGTGTGAAGTCCGTTGATGCAAACTACTTGGAGTATCAACCTGTTGACAGCGCAGAGAGAAAAAAACTGCTGACGCAAACCACGATTTGGACAGCAGGTACTGCTGTGAACCCACTCATCCAAAGTCTCAAGTCCCAGATTCGTGCCGACCATTTAGATAAGCATGGTCTACCGCTCGTCAGCCCCACTCTACAACTGCTGGATTTTCCAGAGGTGTTTGCAGCCGGCGATTGTGCAGATGTGCAGTCGCAGCCACTACCGGCTCTCGCCCAGGTGGCTTATCAACAAGGTGCAAACATTGCTCATAATTTGATTGCACTTGTTAGAGGGGCATCCCCTAGCCCAGCTCATGTGAATCTTCGCGGCACCCTGATGAAGTTGGGCTTGAACAATGGAGTAGCGAATTTATTCGACAAAGTGCAGGTGACTGGCAAACCCGGCGACCTGATTCGCAATGCAACCTATTTGGAAATGCTGCCCACGCCACTACATGATTTTAAGGTAACAACCGAATGGCTTAAGGAAGAAATCTTCCATCGTTACCACCGACCCAAGCTGGTTTCTGAAGCCGTCGCCAAACAGCCTCCTCTGTCTCCTGCTGAGCAACGAGAGCGATCGCTGGTCAAAGCCTTAGCCATCCTTGCGCCGATCGCTTTTCTGATTGTTGCTTACTTCGGCTTACGAACGCCACCTTCGGAACGACTCAGACAACCACAACCGAATTTACCTAGACAATCGACCCCATAGTTCTATATTCTATAGTCAGGAGACCGTGATACTACTACCGCCACTGAATAACCCAATCTCCCCTAGATATTATTTTCTGATGGTCTGCGGCAAACTTAATTCTCATCAATAGAATGTCAAACCATGCGACAAGAGACTTCTGTACCCGCACGTCCAAAGCGCATCTGGTTGCGTGTATTTTTGGGTGGTTTCTTACTTTACCTCATTAGTTTTATTCTCGTTGTTCTGACAGCCAACCCCAACCTGTTTCCAACCCTGATTCTGTTAGGCAATTTTTTGGTGCCTGTCACTTTTGTCACCTTCCTGTACGAGCGTCAGCAACTCAGCAACATCACCTTACCAAGTTTAGGCTTGAGCTTCTTTCTCGGTGGTGTCATCGCTGTCTTTGAAGCTGGATTTCTGGAGAAATTGTTGATCAGCGGTCCCAAGTTCGACTTTTTTACCGCACTTCAAGTCGGGCTGATTGAAGAACTGGTCAAGCTAATAGCAGTCATGTTTGTGGCGCGCCGAATGCGACACAATTCGGAACTCGACGGATTACTTCTGGGAGCAGCAGTTGGAATGGGATTTGCTGCTCTAGAGAGCACTGGATATGCATTTACTGTATTTCTAATGGCATTTGCGCAAGGGTTAAGACCCAATGCACCAGAAACGTTTCCACTATTAGTAACGGTTGGAGTCACAGGACTGCGTAGCTTGCTGTCTCCATTTGGACATGGGGTCTGGACAGCAACCCTCTCAGCAGTGCTATTTCGTGAAAGCAGACCGGAACGATTCAGAATTACCTTTCCAGTGTTCTTAACTTATCTCATAGTCTCTCTTTTACATGGGCTATGGGATGGAATGCCAATAGGGCTTGTGTTAGACATTCCAATTATCAATTTATTACCGATCGGCTACTGGATTGTCATATTAGTAGGGGTATTGATGCTGATGCGTTTATGGAAAGAAGCTATCCGTGCAGCAAGACCTGCACTTTGATCATATATTTTATTACATTAATTCAATCAGGGAGATCAACATGAGAGCTACTGAATCTGAGACGAGAGAACAAACGATTAATTCTAGATGGTTAACGACGATTGCAATCTTCATGATTATTTTGGGGATAATTGCGATCATATTTCCCTTTTTTGCCACGATTACTTCGACCTTAGTGTTTGGCTGGGTTTTTATTTTTGCTGGAATTGCTCAAATCGTTTATGCCTTTCAATCTAAAGGGGCAGGTCAAGTTGCATGGAAGCTCATTTTAGGACTTTTGTATCTTCTAGCCGGGATTTTTGTCTTAACCGATCCGCTCCAGGGGGCGCTTGCCTTCACGTTAGTCTTGGGTGTTACAATTTTTGTGCAAGGCATCATTCAAGTCTCACTTGCGTTTCAACTGCGCCGGATTTCACCAAATTGGGGATGGATGCTCGTCAGCGGCATCGCAGGAATTATTTTAGGGATTTTCATCTGGTCTAGCTTTCCGTTTAGTGCATTCTGGCTGATTGGGACTTGGGTGGGAATCAATCTGTTTTTCGATGGCGTTTGGATGCTAACGCTGCATTCTGAATAGCCCCGTACTCTGCCTTAGCAATCACCTTGGGCATGAAGTCTCGTTTGCGGTAACCAGTGAGTTTCATATCTGGCATCTTTGAAAGTAGATTTAACGGTTTCGATTAGTATCATTCTTGAGATTCCAATTATAGAGATTAGCTCCTAGTTTGAGTTTTTTCGTCTCCTAAGTACCTACGCATAAATATTTATAAATTTCTCAAAACTGCTGAAACTTTTGAATTGCATTGCTGTTAAGAGTTCCCCCTCCTAGGTAAATAATTTATTTTCCATAATTACTTATCCTCTAGAATGACTGGTACTTTATTTTCCGGCAAGTCCCTAAGGTATAACCCTACTTTGACTCAATTGCTCTCATAGTTCTATAGATAGGAGAACGTAATGCCTCTGCCACCGTTGAATGATCAAAATCTCCCCTACCCAGACACCATGCATCCGGTCGTCGTCCACTTTGTGATTGCGATGGTATTTTTTGCCTATTTTTGTGACATCGTCGGATATCTTAGCCGCAACCACCGGATGTTTGAAGTGAGCTGGTGGAACCTGGTTCTTGCATCGGTTGCCATCTTTGTTGCCGTGATTTTTGGTCAAATTGAAGCTGCATTGGCACAACCTTATCCGGCTGCCCAGCCCGCATTAAATTGGCACACCATAAACGGTTGGTCAATTTCAGGCATTTTGGTTGCTATCACGGCCTGGCGCGGCATTATCCGGGTTCGTAATCCGCTAAAAGTGCCTGTCACGTACCTGGGTGCAGCTACAGTTTTGATGTGTCTCGTCTGTTTGCAAATTTATTTGGGTAATTTAGTGGATTGGGTGTACGGACTCCATACGGTGCCTGTGGTGGAAGCAATGAAACAAGGACTCGTAAAATGAACCCACAATTAATTGATCAATTAAAGCAATTGGGAATTGAATTGGGGGCAAATGGATTACCCTATCGATTTCCGCTGCATCCGAATTTTGTACATCTGACTTTAGGTTTGTTCATTATCGCGATCGCGTTTGATATCGCAGGCACGTTATTTCCGCTAGAACGATCAATTCTGAAGTTCTTCTCAATGCCTGTCAGTCGGTCTAACTTTTTTGACGTGGCATGGTACAATGCTGTAGCGGCATCCGTTATCACCTTTTTCACCGTGACAGCAGGCTTTTTCGAGATCCTGCTAGCCGATCCTCCCGCAGAGATGAAAAGTGCCTGGGGATTGGGTGCGGGTACAACCATGCTGTTGCATGGCGTAGGCGGAGTGTTATTGCTAACCATGATTGTGGCAATGACCATTTGGCGAGGATATCAGCGCTTTCGCTGGCGCAAAAACAATGTTCAGCAGGTTCAGTGGAGCTATCTGTTAGCAGGCGTTTTGATGTTGGGATATATGTTCGTTCATGGCACATTGGGAGCGCAATTGGGAGCCGAGTTTGGCGTGCATAATACGGCTGCTTATCTGATTCGGCAAGGCGAAAACCCTAATCAAGTCCTCCAGCAACCCTAGTTTTATTATGCGAACCTTTAACATTACGCTATTAGCTATTTTTGTTGGCGTGATCATTCTTACCAGTCATGCAATGGGACAGCAAGCGTATCATTGGCTCCCGATCGCGGCAGCAGCAGAGGCTGAACCCGTAGGTCACTTGTTTAGCTTCTTAGTGACACTCGGAACGATCGTCTTTCTAAGTGTGATGGGAGTGCTAGTTTATTCAATTCTATTTTATCGAGCCAGCGACACGAGCGATGCACCTGCCATTCGCGGCAATTTGAAGCTAGAGATTACCTGGACGGTGATTCCAATTCTGTTGGTGATCTGGATTGCGGGCTATAGCTATAACATTTACCAGCGCATGAATATTCTCGGTTCCTTGCCACTGGTTCATCTACATCTCTTGGAATCCCCCGCCTATGCTGAAACAGGTAGTAGCAATATGCAGCCTACTGAACAAATTGAGGTGATCGCCAAACAGTGGTCCTGGTCATTCCACTATCCTAGCCAAAATGTCACCAGCACAGAATTACATATTCCTGTCAACCGCCCCGTTCACCTAATGTTGAAGTCTGAAGATGTGGTGCATGGCTTCTATGTGCCCAACTTTCGCATTAAGCAGGACATTGTACCGAATCAGACGATCGCGTTCAAATTTACTCCGAATCGAATTGGTCAATATCAACTGCACGACTCTCAGTTTAGCGGTACTTATTTCGCGCTGATGGAAGCCAATGTGTTTGTCGATTCTCCTGAACGTTACAACCAGTGGTTAGCTCAAGCCGCTACCCGTCCCTCTGTTCCAGCCATCAATCCCGCAAAATCTGAGCATAGTCAACCTCCCAAAACACCGTTAAGAAGCAATTGGCACACCGTTCCACCTGCTCAACCTCCCGTTGTGAATAAATAAGTACCATTACAAAATTAATTACACATCTTGTTTCTCTGTTAAGAGTTCCCTCTCTCCACCAATAAATTTAATTTTGCACGACTACTTAAATGACAAATATCTCCATTAAAAGTGCTAGTGAGCCTGAACAAACTGATTGGAAGCGCTACTTCAGCTTCAGCACCGACCATAAGGTAATTGGTGTTCAGTATTTAGTTACAGCATTTATCTTCTTCCTGTTTGGCGGCTTATTCGCCATGATTATTCGTGCCGAACTGCTCACCCCACAATTAGATGTCGTTAATCGCTCCCTTTACAATGGTCTGTTCACAATGCACGGCACGATCATGATCTTTCTGTGGATCTTTCCAGCAAATGTGGGATTAGCGAACTATCTGGTGCCACTGATGATTGGGGCGCGAGAGACGGCGTTTCCGGTGCTGAATGCGATCGCCTTTTGGCTGATTCCAGTTGTGGGGATCTTGCTGTTGTTCAGCTTTTTCTTACCCAGTGGCACGGCTCAGGCAGGCTGGTGGTCTTATCCTCCGGTGAGCATTCAGAACCCGTCAGGACACTTGATCAACGGAGAATTTATCTGGTTACTGGCAGTGACAATCTCTGGAGTCTCATCCATTATGGGCGGTGTGAACTTAGTCACGACCATTGTGCGAATGCGGGCACCAGGAATGACCTTTTTTCGGATGCCAGTTTATGCCTGGACGACTCTCAGTGCTCAACTGCTGCAATTGTTTTGCCTACCTGCCCTCACGGGTGCAGCTATTCTGTTGCTGTTCGATCTTTCCTTGGGTACTGACTTTTTCAGTCCCTTTAAGCAGGGTGATCCGATGATCTACCAGCACTTGTTCTGGTTTTACTCTCATCCGGCTGTGTATGTCATGGCGTTACCTGCCTTTGGAGTATTCTCAGAAGTTATTCCTGCCTTTGCTCGCAAACCCTTGTTTGGCTATAAAACCGTTGCCCTTTCCTCCCTGCTCATTGCTGTGATCAGCACCTTTGTTTGGGCGCATCACATGTTTGCTAGCGCCACCCCCAACTGGATGCGAATGTTGTTCATGGCAACATCAATGTTGGTGGCAGTGCCGACAGGAATCAAAGTGTTTGCCTGGACTGCGACCGTTTGGCGGGGCAAACTGCATTTCAAAACCCCGATGCTGTTTGCTTTGGGCGGTGTCGCCATGTTTCTGTTTGCGGGCATTACCGGAGTGATGCTGGCTGCTGTACCCTTTGATATTCATGTTAACAATACTCATTTTGTCGTTGGGCACTTTCATTATGTAGTATTTAATACCGTTAGTATGGCAATATATGCGGGAATCTACTACTGGTTTCCCAAAATAACTGGACGTATGTACTCCGAGGGGTGGGGCAAACTGCACTTCTGGCTCACTTTTATCGGCGCGAACCTCAACTTCTTTCCGATGCACCCGCTCGGCTTACAGGGAATGGTGCGCCGCATCGCCTCCTACGACCCGCAGTACACCGGATGGAATATAGTTGCTAGTTTAGGAGCCTTTCTATTGGGCATGTCCACCTTACCTTTTATTGCCAATATGGTGAGCTCCTGGTTACGGGGACGCAAAGCACCTAATAATCCTTGGAATGCCACTGGACTAGAGTGGACAACCTCCTCACCGCCGCCACTCGAAAACTTTGAAGAAATTCCAACCGTGACTTTAGAACCTTATAGTTACGGAGAATCTCACCGATTAACTACCGATCCGTCGTCTATCTAAGTGTCGTTATCGTTTCCTTTCAGGAGGCAGTGATGGAAAGCCCGCTCGATTCAGGAAATTCGCTTTCAAAAAACCTTAATTCAACGCCTAAGCGGGATAATCTTGCCTTTGGGTTTCCCATATTCCTCCTATCGGAGAGCATCATATTTGTCAGCTTTTTTGTCACCTATGCGCTGCTTCGTTGGAAAAATTCAACTTGGTTTCCACCTGGAGTTTCTGGGTTAGATATTCCCAGAGCGGCAATTAACACCGTTATTTTGGTGTCCAGTAGTATCGTGCTCTATTTTGCAGAGCGAGCGATCGCTCGCCACAAGCTGGTTAAATTTCGTCGTCTGTGGTTACTGACTGCTGCATTGGGTGTGATTTTTCTGATTGGGCAGGTGATTGAATGGCGTGATATGCCCTTTGGACTGGATGCAGGGCTGGCAGGTGCAACCTTCTATCTGCTGACTGGCTTTCATGGAATGCACGTTTTTACTGGCGTGGTGTTGCTGCTGTATATGTATGGACGCTCCCTGGTTCCCGGTAATTACAATGCGGGTCATCAGGGCGTGAGTGCAGTCTCCCTATTCTGGCACTTCGTTGATGTTATTTGGATTATTTTGTTTATGTTGCTTTACATCTGGTAGCTATCTTCAGCAGTGTCTTATATCACTCTAATTCTGGTTCCGTGCCCACCACCGATATTCGTACAACCTTCTAGCAACACATTGCGATCTGCTGAAACCAGCAGCGCTGAGTCCCAAGGGGACACGCTTACGCGAACGCTATCGCACAGACAATCACACAGAAGGCATGATGCAAAGAAAATACCTTATGGTTAATTTAATCACAGAACACACACTTCTAATGTTTACCGTAAAGGCTTTCGGGGCACTTTTTCCTATCGCGAATCCTATCGGTGCTGTAGCTTTTTTCTACAGCTTAACAGCAGAAGACTCTCCCAAGTTTCGACTCATCCAAGCTCGTAAAACAGCTTTGAATGTCACAGCAGTGCTAATTATATCGTTACTGGTAGGTAAATTCATTCTCAGCTTTTTGGGCATTTCATTGGGAGTTTTGCGAATTGCAGGTGGTCTGATTGTTGCTCATACCGCATGGGAAATGGTAACTGCTCACCCACGATTAACCAAGCAAGAACATCAAGAAGCCATAGACAAGGAAGACGTTTCCTTTACACCGATGGCAATTCCGATGATTAGCGGTCCGGGTGCTATTGGAGTTGTGATCGGACTCTCAACTCAAACGCATCACTGGATTGAACAACTGGGCTGCATTACAGGAATTTTACTATTAGGACTGTTAGTTTATTTGTTTCTGGTTTTAGGAGAGCCACTAATTGAGAAGTTTGGAGCAACAGGTATGGGCGCATTCAATCGCATTCTGGGATTTTTGATTTTAGCAATCGCGGTGCAGTTAATTTCAGAAGGTGTTCTGGAATTACTTAAGTAGATTTTTTCAGCTTCAAAAAACTCAATATGATTTATAAATCTACATTTACGAAGTAAATAGTTTACATCGGTAATCCTTTCTATGAATTTAGCTTACTACCCTAAGGAGAAAAAGCAGTGATTGCTCAAACTCAAATTGCGAACCAAACACAACTTGATCAGCTATGCATTAACACGATTCGTACCCTATCAATGGATGCGGTGCAGCAGGCAAACTCTGGGCATCCAGGTACACCAATGGCAATGGCTCCTGTCGCCTACTGTTTATGGCAGCGATTTTTACGGTTCGACCCCGAAGATCCCATTTGGGCAAATCGCGATCGCTTCGTGCTCTCGAACGGTCATGCCTCCATGCTGCTGTATTCTTTGTTACATTTAACTGGTGTCAAAGCAGTTAATGCTAAGTATGAGCAGTTAGGTGAGCCATCCGTTACACTGGATGATATTAAGCGCTTCCGTCAACTTGATAGTAAATGTCCTGGTCATCCTGAATATCGCTGGACTTCTGGAGTTGAAACCACGACAGGGCCATTGGGGCAAGGAGTAGCAACGAGTGTGGGGATGGCGATCGCCGGACAGTGGATGGCGCAATATTTTAATCGACCTGACTTCGAGCTATTCAACTACAACGTTTATGCTCTATGTGGAGACGGCTGCATGATGGAGGGCATCTCCAACGAAGCAGCTTCCTTAGCAGGACATCTCCGGCTAAGGAACCTGTGCTGGATTTACGACAACAATCACATCACTATTGAAGGACACACCAATTTAACCTTTAATGATGATGTGGGCACTCGGTTTCTAGCCTATGGCTGGAACATCCTTCGTGTCAGTGATGCCAATGATCTCAATGCACTGGAACAAGCATTCAACACCTTTGAGCAAACTCACGACCGCCCTACCTTGATCATTATCGATAGCCATATTGGATATGGAGCACCGCACAAACAAGATACCAGTGCAGCTCACGGAGAACCGTTGGGAGAAGACGAAATCCGGTTAACAAAACGCAGTTACGGCTGGCCAGAAGATGCGAAGTTTTTCGTTCCTGATGGCGTGCGCGAACACTTCCAGACGCAACTGGGACAGCGAGGACACAAACTGCGCGAGCAATGGATACACACCTTCAATGAATATGCTGCTGTGTATCCAGAAATGGCAAACCAACTTCACAAAATGCAACATCGCCAACTTCGTGATAGTTGGGAAGCCGCATTGCCAACGTTTCCAACTGATGCAAAAGGAGTTTCTGGACGGGATGCTTCTGCAAAGGTGCTGAATGCGATCGCCCAACAGATCCCTTGGCTGATTGGCGGCTCTGCTGACTTGGCTCCCTCCACCAAAACACGGCTCACCTTTGATGGAGCAGGAGATTTTAGCGCTAGCGATCGCTGTGGGCGTAACTTTCACTTTGGCATCCGCGAACACGCAATGGCGGCGATTCTCAACGGACTCTCGCTCAGCAAAGTGCGTCCCTATGGTTCCGGGTTCTTTATTTTCAGCGACTACTGCCGTCCATCCATTCGCCTCAGCGCGTTAATGGAGATTCCAGTCATTTACATCTTCACACATGACTCGATTGGGGTAGGTGAAGATGGCCCGACTCATCAACCCGTTGAGCAGTTGGCTTCGTTGCGAGCGATTCCGGGACTGATTACCCTACGACCTGCTGATGCTAACGAAGTTGTGGAAGCATGGCGAGTGATTATGCAGTTGCAGCATCAACCAGTCGTGCTGGTGCTGACTCGACAGGCATTACCCACGTTTGATCGCACTCAGTATGCGGCGGCATCCGGTTTGGCTAAAGGAGCTTATATTTTGGCAGATGCAGAAGATGGTCAACCCAATGTGCTGCTGCTAGCAACTGGAAGCGAAGTTTCGCTTTGCATTGAAGCGTATGAACAACTTAAGACCGAAGGGATAAAAGCGCGGGTTGTGAGTATGCCATCGTGGGAGCTGTTTGAGCAGCAAAGTCAGGACTACCGCGATAGTGTGATTCCACCTGCGGTGACTGCTCGTGTCTGTGTGGAACAAGCATCGACGTTTGGCTGGGGCGAGTATGTCGGTTCGAGAGGGGGACGGATAGTCATGCATACGTTTGGTGCTTCAGCACCGTTGAAAGAATTGCAGCGCAAGTTTGGCTTCACTCCAAATCAGGTTGTTGCAGCTGCAAAAGCCCAGTTAGCAAGCTGACGTTTTGTGTTCTTGCAAATTCGTGTTAATTCAATAAGGATGTGAACTGATGATTAATGTACAAGCATCAAAAATAAAGAACCCTTTGCAGTCGTTACAATCCTACGGACAATCTGTCTGGTTAGACTATATTCGTCGCAGTTTAATTACTAGCGGAGAACTGCAAAAGTTGATTGATGAGGATGGTTTGCGGGGTGTCACCTCGAATCCTTCTATCTTTGAAAAAGCGATCGCAGGTAGTACCGATTACGATTCGGCTTTAACCACAAGCGAGCAAAGTCAAGATAAGAATGTCATGTCGCTATATGAGTCCTTTGCAATCGCGGATATTCAAGCAACCGCAGATATTTTGAGACCTATATACGAACAAACCAATCGGCGTGATGGCTATGTCAGTCTGGAGGTTTCACCTTATCTAGCAAACGATACTCAACAAACTATTTCAGAAGCTCGCAGACTATGGCAGGAGGTTGATCGTCCGAATTTGATGATTAAAGTGCCTGCAACACCTGCTGGAATTCCTGCAATTGAACAGCTCATCAGTGAAGGCATTAATGTAAACGTCACGTTGTTGTTTGCTGAAAATGTTTATGAGCAGGTTGCCAATGCCTACATGACTGGTTTAGAGTTGCTGACGGCCAAAGGTGGAGATATCAGCCGCACTGCTAGCGTCGCTAGTTTCTTTGTCAGTCGGATTGATACCGCAGTTGATAACCAGATTACGGCTCAACTTAAAACTACAACCGATGCAGTTCAACGTGATTTGCTCAAAAGCTTACTGGGCAAAGTGGCGATCGCCAATGCCAAACTTGCATATAAGCACTATCAGAACACATACAGCTCTAGTCGATGGCAAAAATTAGCCAGCCAAGGCGCACAAACCCAACGGCTATTGTGGGCAAGCACAGGTACAAAGAACCCCCATTATAGTGATGTGTTGTATGTTGAAGAACTGATTGGTTCCGACACTGTAAATACAATTCCACCAGCCACCCTATCTGCCTTCCGCGATCATGGACATCCGAAGTCTAGTTTGACTGAAAGTGTTGATGATGCTCAATCGACGTTATCAAAGCTAGAGAAAGCAGGAATTTCTTTACAGCAGATTACAGACAAATTATTGGCAGAAGGGGTGCAACTTTTCATGGATGCCTTTGACCAATTGTTAGGTACAGTCGAGAAAAAGCGGACAGCAATTCTTGGTGGAAAGCTTGATCGCCTAACCTACAAATTGCCTGATGCGCTGAATACTACTGTTCAAGCATCTCTAGACGATTGGCAGAAGAATGGCAAGATTCGTCGCCTATGGGCACAGGATGCAAGCTTGTGGACAGGAGTAGATGAAAACAAATGGTTGGGTTGGCTCGGTATTACTGAAGACCAACTTGCACACCTGGATCGTCTTAAGCAACTCGCGCAAGAAGTCCAAAACCTAAAATTCTCCCATGTGTTATTATTAGGCATGGGTGGCTCTTCGCTCTGCCCAGAGGTGATGAAGCTCACTTTTGGTAAGGCACAAGGATTTCCCGAACTGCTCGTACTCGATTCTACCGATCCAGCTCAGATCGAAGCGATCGAAAGTCAGATTGACCTCACCAAAACACTGTTCATCGTGTCGAGTAAGTCTGGCAGTACACTGGAGCCAAATATTTTCAAACAATACTTCTTTGATCGCGTGCAGCAAATTCTGGGTGCAGAATCAGCAGGCAATCGCTTTATTGCCGTAACTGATCCCGGTTCTAAACTGCAACACATTGCTGAAGGCGATGACTTCCGCCACATCTTCTTTGGTGTACCCAGCATCGGTGGTCGCTATTCTGCCCTATCCAACTTTGGCATGGTACCTGCGGCGGCGATTGGAGTGGATGTAGCAAAGTTCTTGGATACGGCTGAAGTCATGGTGCATTCTTGTGCATCATCCGTTCCGGCGAAAGAGAATCCCGGCGTTGTGTTGGGAACCATTCTGGGTGTTCTGGCAAAGCAAGGACGAGACAAAGTCACGCTGATCACGTCACCGGGAATTGCAGACTTGGGCGCATGGTTGGAGCAACTATTGGCAGAGTCTACAGGGAAAGACGGTAAGGGATTGATTCCAGTGGATCGAGAACCGTTAGGAACTCCAGATGTGTATGGGAGTGACCGCATTTTTGCTTACATTCGCTTAGACTCTGCTCCTGATTCTACTCAAGACGCTGCTGTCACGGCATTGGAGCAGGCAGGACAACCTGTAGTTCGGATTACCGTTGCCGATCCCTACCAACTTGGTCAGGAGTTTTTCCGCTGGGAAATTGCGACTGCTGTAGCCGGTTCCATCATTGGTATCAATGCCTTTAACCAACCGGATGTTGAAGCCAGCAAAATTGTTACCCGCCAGTTAACAGCTGAATACGAGAAAAACGGAAAACTGCCGCCCGAAAGCCCAATCTTCACGGTAGATGGCATTCAATTATTCACTGATCCAAAAAATGCCGCTGCACTGACAGAGGCAGTAGGAACGGATCAATCGTTGGTTAATTATCTGCGTGCCCATTTGAATCGACTACAGGCGGGAGATTATTTTGCACTGCTTGCATATATCGAGCGCAATGATATACACCAAGCGCAGCTACAAGCCATTCGAGAAAAAATTCGGGATGCAAAGCAAGTCGCCACTTGCCTTGGCTTTGGTCCCCGCTTCTTGCACTCCACAGGGCAGGCTTACAAGGGTGGACCAAACAGTGGCGTTTTTCTCCAAATCACCTGTGATGATGCCACGGACATTCCCGTTCCTCAGCAGAAATATACATTCGGAGTTGTGAAAGCGGCTCAAGCACGAGGGGATTTTCAGGTTTTGGCGGAACGTGAGCGACGGGCGTTGCGCATCCATCTTGGCAAAGATGTTCAATCTGGTTTAGCTACCCTAAAAACCGTGATTGACCAAATTCTGTAATTGACATCTTGCACCAGTTGCGTTAAAGCAATTTTTGTAGGGTGGGCAGTGCCCTAAACTTATGTTGAGATCATCAGATTTTACGATTCACTGCCCACCCTACTACACTCGAAAAATGGAAATTCATATTTGAGGAGTTTTGTCAATGCGTAAGTCCTAATAATGACTTCATTCAGATGAAAAGCGCTACATACTTCACGCAATTGAGAATCACATAGGAGAAAAACAATGCAACTTGGTGTTTATTGGTCTAGGGCGCATGGGCGCAAATATCGTTCGACGACTGCTGCGAAATAAGCATGAGTGTGTTGTGTTCAATCGCACACCCGATAAGGTGAAGCAACTTGCATCGGAAGGGGCAATTGGAGCTTATACCTTAGATGATTTTGTGCAGAAGCTCCACAAGCCGCGTGCCATTTGGCTGATGGTGCCTGCGGGAGATCCCACCGAGCAGATGGTCAAAGAACTGGCTGAAAAACTCGACTCAGGCGACATCTTGATTGATGGCGGCAACTCTTACTACATCGACGACATTCGACGAGCGAATGATCTGGCATCAAAGGGCATTCACTATCTAGATGTGGGAACCAGCGGCGGAGTCTGGGGATTAGAACGCGGTTACTGCATGATGATCGGTGGTCCCCAAGTGGCAGTTCAGTACCTCGACCCCATCTTTAAGTCATTGGCTCCCGGACGGGGAGAGATTCCGCGTACTCCTGGGCGGGAAAAGGTGGGCGGCACGGCGGAGGAAGGCTATTTGCACTGCGGATCGAATGGAGGTGGGCATTTTGTCAAAATGGTGCATAATGGCATTGAATACGGGTTGATGGCAGCCTATGCAGAAGGGTTGAATATCCTGCATCACGCCAATGTTGGCAAACAGAGCCGTGCTACTAACGCTGAAACGACTCCACTGCGCAATCCTGAACACTACCAGTATGACTTGAACCTGCCAGATATTGCCGAAGTGTGGCGACGGGGTAGTGTGGTCGCTTCGTGGTTGCTTGATTTGACTGCGATCGCTCTACTCCAGCAGCCTGACTTAGCAGACTTTGCCGGTCGTGTGTCGGATTCAGGCGAAGGACGGTGGACGGTTACAGCAGCCATAGACGAAGGCACACCTGCTCCTGTTCTCAGCGCTGCCTTGTATCAGCGATTTAGCTCACGTGGCGAAGACGATTTTGCCGATAAGTTGCTGTCTGCGATGCGCTTCCAGTTTGGCGGACACGTTGAGCAACATACGGAGACAAAATCATGACAATTGCAACTGCACCTCATTCTCAGGTTGAAACCTCAGTTCGTCCTGCCAGTCCCTGCGCGATCGTCATCTTTGGTGCTGCTGGAGATTTGACCAAGCGTTTATTGTTACCTGCACTTTACAATTTAGCACGTAGCAATTTGTTGCCGCAGGAGTTTGCGATCGTCGGGGTTGCTCACACTCCAATGAGCCAAGACGACTTTCGCAGCAAACTCAGTCGGGATATTCACGAATTCGCAACGGTTGCAGTTGATGATTACCTCTGGCAGCAGTTTGAGCAGCGATTGTACTATCTTCCCGGTGAGTTTCAGGATGCTAACACGTACCAGCAGTTGCAGGATTTGTTGATTCGGGTAGACCAGGAATGCGGCACCCAAGGAAACCACTTATTCTACCTGGCAACCGCCTCTAACTTCTTTTGCGACATCATCACGCAGCTTGGTTCAGCAGGATTGGTGCGGGAAGACAACGGACACTGGCGACGCGTCATTATCGAAAAACCATTTGGGCATGATTTGGATTCTGCTCGCACCTTAAATAAGAACATCAGTAGCGTGCTGAAGGAAAGCCAGATTTACCGCATCGATCACTACCTGGGTAAAGAAACCGTCCAGAATATTCTAGTATTTCGTTTTGGGAATGGGCTGTTTGAACCAATTTGGAATCGGGAACATATTGACCATGTGCAAATTACTGTGGCTGAAACTGTCGGTGTAGAGGGCAGAGGTAACTTCTATGAAGGAACGGGTGCAGTACGCGATATGGTGCAAAATCACCTGTTTCAATTGCTAGCGATGACTGCAATGGAGCCACCCGTTTCATTTGATGCAGATGCCGTTCGCGATGAAAAATCTAAATTGCTCAAGGCAATTCAACCCTTAACTCCTGAAGATGTGCTAAAGCATACTGTGCGAGGGCAGTATGGTGAGGGGACGATAAACGAGAAACCTGTTCCGGCTTATCGATCAGAACCACGTGTTGCTTCAGACTCTACCACTGAGACGTATGCTGCTTTAAAGCTCACGATTGATAACTGGCGTTGGGCAGATGTGCCATTTTACCTCCGAACCGGGAAACGGTTGCCGAAGCGTACTACTGAGGTTGCGGTTCAGTTTAAGCGGGTTCCCTCACTGCTGTTTCGTCAAACTTCAGTTGATCAATTAACGCCCAATTTCCTTGTCCTGCGCATTCAACCCGACGAAGGAATTAACTTCCAATTTGGCGCAAAAATTCCCGGTCCAACGGTGCGAATGGGCAGCGTGAATATGGATTTCTGCTACGCCGATTACTTTGGCTCAACCCCCAGCACAGGCTATGAAACTTTGCTTTATGACTGCATGATTGGCGATGCTACGCTGTTTCAGCGAGCAGACAACGTGGAATTGGGTTGGAGTGTAGTTACGCCAATTCTAGATGTTTGGAGTGCATTACCAACACGAGAGTTTCCCAACTATGCCGCAGGAAGTTGGGGACCGAAAGATGCTGACGAACTGCTCTGGCGCGATGGTCGGCAATGGCGATCAAGTGATTAATAAAAATCAGAAATCAATCAGCGATTCAACGGAGAAGCACAATGTTGAGTAAACATAAATGGAGCATTGTCAACATTAGTTTTCTAACCATTTGCAGTACGATAGCAACTTCCCAACTAATACGAGCCGAAGACACGATTACCACAGCAACTTCAATCAAAAATGCTCCTTATAGCAAGGTATTCCACACTGGTTCAATCTATGCGGTGAGAGATCATGACTATAGAGGGAGTGAACCTGCTCTTGGTGTATCAACTCTTTGGAGCAAAAATCCGACCAAGGATAGCCTTTTGCTACGGGTACGCTACTGTGTACCTGACAACTCTCTAGTTGGCTCTGATGCCTCCTTAACTACGATGGTCTTGCTCAGCAAGAATCAACCCTTGGTCACGATCAATCAACCAATAAAAGAAACCTCTAGCTATCAAAAAGTTGTTCAAAGTTCCACCACGGTTCCGGGATTAGGCTTTTGGGACTCCGACACGTATTGGGGCAACGACGGTTTTTGGGATGGCGTTGATGAGCCTTTCTGGGCTGGTGCCGCTACGTTTCCGTCTGTAACATGTAGTGCGGGAAGCAGTCGATTTAACATTGCTCCACTTGCCAGCGC
The DNA here is from genome assembly GCF_963888615.1 of Brasilonema octagenarum UFV-OR1. Taxonomy (NCBI): domain Bacteria; kingdom Bacillati; phylum Cyanobacteriota; class Cyanophyceae; order Nostocales; family Scytonemataceae; genus Brasilonema; species Brasilonema octagenarum. Next base: position 30,064 of record NZ_CAWPKW010000279.1, read on the forward strand.
GATCGCTCAACTTCCGCCCCAAACGCTTCAGATGAAATTGATCTTTAGCAATGGTGCAACCAGCCAATGGGAATTGGGAAAAAAAACGGTACAGGCACTCAAAGAATTGTTAGCTATTGGGCAAACCTCGTCAAATACCTCTCAAGCACCTTTGGCAAAGTGAAACGGTATCGGTATCCCGTGTTAGATGCAGACCAATAAATTGAGCACCAACAATCAATAACCAAGCTTTTTATCATGAATCCAGTAAGTTCTCCCAAATCGCCTAAAATTTCACTGCTGCTAGCAGATGTAGATGGCACGCTTGTAACAAAAGAGAAAATCCTAACTGATCGCGCCCGTGCTGCTGTTCATAAACTTTGGGATGCAGGCATTCGCTTCACAATTACCAGTGGTCGTCCACCATTAGGGATGAAAATGATTGTAGATGCTCTGAAACTGACAGAGCCTCTCGCGCCATTTAATGGTGGTCTGTTTGTCTATCCTGACTTTTCAACCTTGGAGGAAAACGTCTTACCCGCAACAACTGTTCAAGAAGTCATCAAGATAATTACTGCCCACCATCTGGATGTTTGGATTTATCGAGGGAAGGATTGGTTTGTGCATGAGCGGCATGGTCCTCATGTGGATCGCGAAGAATGGACGGTTAAGTTTCCACCTACCGTTGTTTCTAGCTTTGATGGTTTGTTTGATAACGTTGTCAAAGTCGTTGGCGTTAGTGATGATCTAGATGCCGTTGCCAAGTGCGAAACTGATGTGCAGCAAGCTTTTAGTCAAAAAGTTTACTGCAAGTCAAGAGCCAGTTCGGGTGGTGGTGAACAGGTATCTGCGGCTCGATCGCAGCCTTACTACCTGGATGTCACCCATCCCCACGCGAACAAAGGTGCTGTAGTTGATCGCCTCTCACAACTGCTCGGAATCCCCAGACAAGAAATTGCCACTATTGGAGATATGCCCAATGATGTCCCAATGTTTAAACAAAGTGGATTAAGCATTGCTATGGGCAACGCAAATCCAGACGTACAGCAACAAGCTCAGTACGTGACGACATCCTATGAAGAAGAAGGATTTGCCAATGCAGTCGAATGGTTCATTTTGGGCGATCGACATGGGGCTTCCAATGCAAAATTTCAGCCGTCCAGCGTCGGTTAAGCATTGGAATGAAACTATGCCTTCACAGCATTGTCCATGCTGTTGTGATCAACTGTTGCGACATATCCGCAATCATCAAGTTCATTGGTTTTGCCGACGCTGTTGGCAGGATATGCCGTGAGGGAAAAGCGAAAAAGTTTGTACCAGACAGTATTTTTAGGAGAAACCACAATGACTCAACGAGTAAAAGAAATTCTCAGTTGGTATGGCAGCGACAATCCTGGAACGCTGACTAATCTGGCGCGGTTGCTTAATCATGGCAAACTAGCTGGAACTGGCAAGTTGGTAATTTTGCCCGTTGATCAGGGCTTTGAGCACGGTCCGGCTCGCAGTTTTGCACCCAATCCACCTGCTTACGATCCTCGCTATCATTTTGAGTTGGCGATAGAAGCCGGATGCAACGCTTATGCAGCTCCACTGGGTTTTCTAGAAGCGGGGGCACGAGAATTTGCAGGCGACATTCCCCTGATTCTTAAAGCCAATGATCACGATGTGCTATTGGATGAATCTGACCCTACTCAAGCTTTAACTGGCAGTGTACAGGATGCTTTGCGATTAGGTTGTGCTGGCATTGGTTTCACCATTTATCCCGGTTCAGCCCACCGATTTGAGATGTACCAGCAGATTCGAGCCTGTGCCGAAGAAGCGAAGCAGCATGGATTGGTTGTGATCATTTGGTCTTATGCGCGGGGATCGGGTTTAAGCAAAACAGGTGAGACGGCGATCGACGTGATTGGTTACGCTGCTCAAATTGCGGCTCAATTGGGTGCTCACATCATCAAAGTCAAACTGCCTAGCGAGCACATTGAACAAGAAGCAGCCCGCAAGGTGTACGAGAAAGAGCAAATCCCGATTGCGACATTAACTGAGCGAGTGCGTCATGTAGTGCAATGTGCCTTTAATGGACGACGGATTGTCATCTTTTCGGGTGGACCAATCGACAGTGATGATGCCTTTTTCAATGAAGTTCACGCTATTCAAGCAGGTGGAGGGTTTGGTTCGATTATCGGACGCAATTCTTTTCAACGTTCCAAAACGGATGCCGTGCGATTCCTCAACACGATCATGGATATTTACAACACGCAACCGTCTCAAGTTCAAGTTCCGGTTCTGAATTAAGGGAACACCAAAAAATAAAGGCATTGCTGAATAATGGCATGATTCAGGCTGACAAGGTGACGCGGGGACACGGTGATTCTGATTGATGCAAATTCCAAAATCATCCCGCAATTATGCAATGCCAAAATCAATTATCTCAAATTCAAAATTAACTTGTAGGGGCGCAAGGCTTTGCGCTCTTATGATAGGACGATTTTTTAATTAGAAGTCCCTAAAGGAAATAACCATGCAAGAATTAATTCGATCGCAAGTAAAGCCTGAAATTCAAGTTTTTGCAAATGCCGAAGCCCTGACTCAGGCTGCTGCCGCCGAGTTTGTGCAACAAGCCCATCAAGCCATTCAAGCACGAGGAAGATTTACGATTGCACTGTCTGGTGGCTCAACTCCCAAAAGTCTTTATGCATTGTTGGCAACTCAACCTTGGCGTAATCAAATCCCTTGGAACCAAATTCATTTTTTTTGGGGTGATGAACGCCACGTTCCGCCCAGCGATCCCAGTAGTAACTTTCGGATGACGCAACAGCAATTGCTGTTTCAAGTGCCAATTCCACAAGAAAATGTATATCGCATTAAAGCTGAAAATCCAGATGCTAAGGCAGCCGCAGGTGAATATGAGCAAGACTTGAGACAGTTCTTTCAGTTGCAAGAACATCAGTTTCCTCGCTTCGATTTAGTGTTGTTGGGCATGGGAGCTAACGGACACACCGCATCTCTTTTTCCTGGCACTGATGCAGTTCATGAGCAAACTCGTTTAGTCGTTGCACCTTGGGTGGAAGAGTTGAACAGTTACCGTATCACCTTAACGCCACCTGTGATTAACAATGCGGTAGAAATCCTCTTTTTTGTCACAGGAGCAGAAAAAGCAACAACACTAAAAGCGGTTTTGGAAGGTGGGTATCAGCCCGATCGCTTGCCTGCACAAATCATTCGTCCGACTCAGGGCAGAGTGATGTGGATGATCGATCAAGCAGCGGCTCATTTATTGGAGACATGAGGGATGCCCACTAAAGTCATCGTAAATCCAGGACAAATCGCGATCAATGACGGATCGACATTCCTCGTTACTGCTTCTGATGGCTCGATCGACGACAACCTTGCCCAAGGATTTTTTGTTCGCGATACGCGCCTCATCTCGTATTACGAAGTCTCACTCAATCGCCAGCCGCTCCAACTGCTTGCATCTAGTCCGCTACAACATCACTGTGCGCTGTATCAATTTACCAATCGAGAGACTCCGACTATTGATGGAACGCTGCCATCGGGCTGCTTGTTAGTGACCATCCGGCGCGATATTGCAGTCGGAATGCATGAGGATATTGATATTACTAGCCATTACACTCAGACCGTCGAACTGAAACTTATGTTGGCGATCCGCTCAGATTTTGCGGATATTTTTCAGGTCAAATCCCAACATCTACTGCCACGCGGTGCGATCGCAACCACCTGGAAAGATGGCATTCTGACAACAGAGTACCGAAATGCCGAGTTTTATCGCGGGTTGCAAATCACTCCAACTTGTGCTAACTCAACGCCCTACTATGCTAATGGTCGCCTCATGTTCGACATTAAGCTTGAACCAGGTCAAACTTGGCATAGCTGCGTTGATTTTACGGCGCTAGCGGATGGAGATGTGCTTCAGCCGCAACAAACTTGCACCATCTCCCACGATACTGAAGCGGCACGAGTCAGAGACGACTTTGTTCAATCCGCCACTCAGTTACAGTCCTCGAATGCCGAAATTGCCGCCTACTATCGACAATCCTTGATCGATTTCGGGGCACTCCGCATCAAGGTTGAAGATCGTGGACAGCATTTTTGGATGCCTGCGGCGGGTATTCCTTGGTTTGTCGCAGTATTTGGGCGGGACGCGATCGTTCCGAGTTTACAAACGATAATGGTTTATCCGGAATTTGTACGCGGAACGCTCATAAAGCTGGCGCAACTGCAAGCCACAACCGTAGATGATTGGCGCGATGCTCAACCCGGTCGTATGTTGCATGAAATTCGCCGGGGTGAATTAGCGCAATTGCACGAAATTCCGCATACACCTTACTACGGAACGATCGATACCACTATTCTCTTCCTGAGCGATCGCATCGATCCTGCAACGGCTAGAAATTCCAATGGATTGGAGAATATATCATGTCTCAATCTTCTAAATTAATCACGATCGCAGCTTCAATTTTATCGGCTGACTTTAGCCGCTTGGGAGAAGAGGTGCAAAGTGTGGATGTGGCGGGATCTGACTGGATTCATGTCGATGTGATGGACGGTCGCTATGTGCCCAACATTACAATCGGACCTTTGATCGTAGAAGCAATTCGACCGATGACTGTAAAACCGCTAAACGTCCATCTGATGATTGTCGAACCAGAGCGGTACATCACCAACTTTGCTAAAGCAGGTGCCGATCATATTTTGGTTCAAGCAGGAGCAACGATTCATCTACACCGAACACTCTCCCAAATTAAGGAACTGGGTAAGCAAGCGGGGGTTGTGCTCAATCCTGGTAATCCTTTGGAAGCGATTGAGTGGGTACTAGATCTGTGTGATGTCGTTTTAATTATGACGGTGAATCCCGGCTTTGGTGGTCAACACTTTATTTCAACCATGTTGCCAAAGATTCGTCGCTTACGTCAGATGTGCGATGAACGTGGGCTGGATCCGTGGATTGAAGTCGATGGTGGAGTCAAGCCAGACAATGCATGGCAGGTGTTGGAAGCAGGAGCAAATGCAATTGTAGCGGGATCGGCAATCTTCAATGCTAAGGATTATGCAGCGACAATCGCCGCGCTGCGTCACAGCAAACGACCTGAACAAGTCATAATTGATGTATAAGGACATGATAAACTTACAACGAAAAGTTGCGTTAGTCACTGGCAGCAGTCAGGGAATTGGGCAGGCGATCGCCGCTTACCTAGCGCAAGCAGGTGCAGATATTGTCATCGATTACCGCTCCCACCCCGATGGTGCTAAAGAAACGTTGGCAAAGGTCGAAGCAGCGGGACGCAAAGGGCATATTGTCCAGGCAGATTTAAGCGTGATTAGTGACGTTCGCAAACTTGTATCTGAAGGAATTCATCACTTTGGTAAGCTAGATATTCTAGTGAATAATGCTGGGGTTGATGGAAAAAATGCTGATTTTTGGAACATAACCGAAGCTGATTATGATACCGTTGTTAATCTCAACCTCAAAGGCACATTCTTCACGACGCAAGCATTTGTGCAGCACTTGATTGAGACAGAACGAACGGGTAAGATTATTAACATCAGTTCAGTTCATGAGGAAATGGCGTTCCCTCACTTCACCTCCTACTGCGCTAGCAAAGGTGGTGTGAAGATGATGATGCGAAATTTGGCGGTGGAATTAGGACCGATGGGAATCACGATCAACAATATTGCTCCTGGAGCGATCGAAACCCCGATTAATACCAAACTTCTAAATGACCCTGTGAAGTTACATTCACTCAAACAAAACATTCCCCTTGGACGACTAGGCAAACCAGAAGATATTGCGCCAATGGTCACATTCCTCGCGTCCTCCGCTGCCGACTACGTGACTGGAGCCACTTTTTATGTCGATGGCGGACTGATTCGGAATTATCATGAGCAATAGAACTTGTCATGACTCAAGAAGAAATAAGATTGGCAGCTGATCGCAATCGCACTGCTTACTGGAAACGCTGGGGACCCTATTTAAGTGAACGACAGTGGGGTACAGTGCGCGAAGATTACAGCCCGAATGGAACTGCTTGGGAGTACTTCCCTCATGACCATGCCCGGTCGCGTGCCTATCGTTGGGGAGAAGACGGCATTGCAGGTATCTCTGATACTCATCAGCAGTTATGTTTTGCGATTGCGCTGTGGAATGGAGAAGATTCCATCCTTAAGGAGCGGATGTTTGGGTTAACGGGGAATGAGGGTAATCACGGAGAGGATGTCAAAGAATACTACTTCTACTTAGACAATACCCCCACCCACTCCTACATGAAGTACCTTTATAAATATCCGCAGCACGCCTTTCCTTACACTCAGTTAGTGGAGGAAAATCGTCGTAGAACTCGCCAAGACTTTGAATTTGAACTACTGGACACAGGAATATTTAATGAAGATCGTTATTTTGATGTATTTATTGAGTATGCCAAAGCATCACCTGAAGATATTTTGATTCAAATCAAAGCAATCAATCGGGGACCTGATCCTAAAACACTGCACTTGCTACCAACGTTGTGGTTCCGTAACACTTGGTCTTGGAGTCGCGCACAGGAGAACGAAAAACCCTGGCTAAATGTTAGTCAAAAGGCGGTCAATTTCAGCGTCATTGAGGCATCGCATCCAACGCTAGGAACACGATGGCTTTACTGTGATGGCGTCCCTAATTTATTGTTTACTAATAATGAAACGAATTACGAACGATTGTTCGGAGTTAGCAACTCTTCACCCTACGTTAAAGACGGCATCAATGATTATGTGATTCACAGCCGCAAGGATGCAATTAATCCCAGCGAAACAGGAACAAAATTCTCAGCTCATTATCAGCTAGTAATCGCTCCTGGTGCAATGCAAACGGTGCGACTACGATTGAGAGACTCCCAATCTTCTCTCAATAACGGCAACACAGAAATCTTGTTTGGACAGGAATTTGAGTCAATCTTTCGCGATCGCCAAGCCCAAGCAGATGAGTTTTACCAGCGAATCTGTCCTTTTTCATTATCTGAGGACATGCGAAATGTTCAACGGCAAGCATTTGCAGGAATGCTGTGGAGCAAGCAATTCTATCATTACGTGGTTCATGATTGGCTAAACGGCGATCCAGTAGGTCCCACATCGCCAATAGAGCGTAAACGAGGCAGAAATCATGAGTGGAGCCATCTATTTAACGATGATATTCTCTCAATGCCCGACAAATGGGAATATCCCTGGTTTGCGGCATGGGATTTAGCATTTCATCTTATTCCTCTAACCATGCTGGATCCAGAGTTTGCCAAACGTCAGTTAAGTGTCTTGATGCGAGAGTGGTACATGCATCCCAACGGGCAACTTCCTGCGTATGAATGGGCATTCAGCGATGTCAATCCACCCGTTCATGCCTGGGCAGCACTGCGAATTTATCAAATTGAGCAAAAAATGTATGGTCGAGCTGATCGAGCCTTTCTAGAGCGAGTTTTCCAGAAACTACTGCTCAACTTCACCTGGTGGGTGAATCGCAAGGATATTGAGGGCAAAAATGTTTTTCAGGGGGGATTTTTAGGATTAGACAACGTTGGGGTATTTGATCGCAGTGCATCGCTACCCAATGGTGGATATATCAATCAGGCAGATGGTACCAGTTGGATGGGAATGTACTGCCTGAATATGTTAACTATTGCACTAGAGCTAGCAAAAGATGATTCAACCTATGAAGATATTGCCAGCAAGTTTTTTGAACACTTTCTCTATATTGCTGATGCCATTGATGGAGTCGGTGAAGCCGAATTAGCCCTGTGGGATGAAACAGACGGATTTTATTACGATGCCTTGCATCTGCCCGATGGTCGTCACTTCTTAATGAAGGTTCGCTCAGTGGTGGGACTGGCACCGTTATTTGCCGTTGCGGCTCTAGAACCAAACACGCTTGAACGATTTCCCAGTTTCAAACGACGTACTGAATGGTTCATTCAAAATCGCCCAGACTTGACCCAAAATGTTGCTTGTTTAGAAATAGCGGGCGTAAAAACCAGAAGACTGCTGGCGATCGCAGGGCAGAATCAGTTGCGGCGCATTCTTCACAGGATGTTAGATGAAAATGAATTTCTTGGACCTTATGGCATTCGGGCACTCTCCAAATTCCACGCGACCAACCCCTACGTTCTACAAGTTCACGGCAATGAGTATCGAGTCGATTATGAACCTGCGGAATCCACAACAAGTCTTTTTGGTGGCAATTCTAACTGGCGCGGACCTGTGTGGTTTCCAATGAATTACCTGATCATCGAGTCCTTGCAGAAGTACCATCACTATTTAGGTGATGATTTCAAGGTGGAATGTCCAAGTGGTTCAGGTCAAATGATGACGCTTTGGCAAGTGGCGAATGAGCTATCACAGCGGTTGATTCGGACATTTTTAAACGATGCAACCGGACGACGACCTATGTATGGCGGTACGGAAACGTTTCAAACCAACCCGTACTGGCATGACCTTATTCTATTCTATGAGTACTTTCATGGTGACGAAGGAGCGGGTATCGGAGCAAGCCACCAAACAGGTTGGACAGGGTTAGTGGCAAAACTGATCCAGCAACATGCAGAATATGGCGTAGATCAACCGTGAGAGGTTAAGATTATGGTAATTTTGTCAATAAGTAAAAAAACTTAAAAATACTACCAAAAACGTGGTAAGAAACATAATTTTTGTGGGAGCAATGGCGTAACCAAATGACTCTTTGACATCTTCCCCGTGATTGCCCTCATTCCCCGTTAGCCCAAACAGCCGCTCTTTGAGAATGCGATCTTCGCCATTCCACAGCGCGATCGCGAAACATAAGCGTTGATGCGTATCCGAAATCCCGGCAATCCCATCTTCTCCCCAACGATAAGCACGCGATCGAGCGTGGTCATGGGGAAAGTATTCTCAGGCAGTACGATTCGGGCTGTAATCTTCACGCACAGTTCCCCATTGCCGTTCACTCAGGTAAGGACCCCAATGTTTCCAGTAAACTCGTCGTTCGCGAAGCTTGTGCAAAGCACTCTCGCGATCCGCAATTAACCTTGCTTCTTCAGTCATGAGAGCGGTTCCAAGTCGTAATGGGTTTGAGCACTATCTTTTAGATGAATCACATGATACAGGACGTAACAATGTTTTCATTGCTAATGACTGGAGTTTAGACTAAAAGTCAGAGAGCAGCAGCAAATCAATTCAAATGTACTAAAAGACGGCATTTAGGTACAAGTATAAAAAATAGAGTTTAGTCGGCATCTGGTACAGGTAGTCACCAACGTTCGCTTTGGCAGCAAAAACTAACCTGATATAGGCGATCGCCACCGAAATAGTTCAAATGTACTGAAAAGATCGGATAACGCTCATTCCTAACAAGTTAAAAACAAGTGTATTTTGTCAATACGTCCAAATATAGAAAAGATTTGATAGAAGAATGATAATCACGAAGGCGGGGGGGGAGGGAGAGAAGCAGCCGACGGCTGCCTCTCTCCCTCCTCTTGCGATTATTATTATTAATATATTTTCAAGTAATATTCGTATGACAGCGATCGCCCGCTCTTGTTTAGACTGGCGGACAGAAGTAGTGGTAGAAAATTTCAAGAAAAGGAGCCTGCGGTTAACACAGGCTCCCGTTAACGGAAGATCACAGAAGCATCACCAACTCTCAACAACCGTTGTAATGCCGTTGCTATCTGAAATTTGTCAGATCTACTTGCGGCGATTTGCTATTGATCATTGGTATAGATTTGCCAAACAACGTTTACATTGGACGCTCCCGAAACTAGCAGGTATTAGTCCCTGTGGTGGCTTGAAGCAATCCATGTGCCTTTCTTGACTTTGAAGCGCAAGCGTTTCAATCAGAAAGTTACGAACAATTTCTACGTCTCCTCGAATCAAAAACACGAGAGCAGACGGGACAAAATCACGTACAAAACATTGATCGTAGTTCAAGGTGTCTACACTTGTATCATGGGCAGCGATCGTTCCTACAGGATGCCCCTGATAGTAAAGAATGGATGCTTCGAGAGCCTGCCAAGCTTTCTGTTCTAGCATAGTTGTAGCTGTCGTGCTTATCGATCTTAAAGTCACATTCATCAAACACTCCTCACTAATTAAAATAGCTGCTGTAAATTACACTAGTATCAACATCACGAAGCCCTCACTATTGCTCGTGATAATTCCGAATTAATCCACCATCTACGAAGAACGTTGATCCAGTGATATAGTCAGCAGCAGCAGAAGCAAGGAATACAACCATTGGTGCAATGTCGTCTGGTGTCCCTAATCGTCCGAGAGGAATGTTTTGCTTGAGTGAATTTAACTTCACCGGATCGTTTAAGAGCTTTGTGTTGATGGGCGTTTCAATGGCTCCAGGTGCAATGTTATTAACGGTAATTCCGAGAGAACCTAGTTGTACCGCGAGGTTTCGCATCATCATCTTTACTCCACCTTTGCTGGCGCAGTAGGACGTGAAGTGAGGAAACGCCATTTCTTCATGAGTTGAACTGATGTTAATAATCTTTCCTGTTCGCTTTGTTTCAATTAGATGCTGCACAAAAGCTTGCGTCGTGAAAAATGTTCCTTTGAGATTGATATTGAGTACGGCATCGTAATCTGCTTCAGTAATGTTCCAGAAGTCTGCATTCTTACCGTCAATTCCAGCATTATTTACCAGAATATCTAGTTTGCCAAAGTGTTGAACTCCTTCAGATACAAGCTTGCGAACGTTGCTAACGGAGCTTAAATCTGCCTGAACAATATGACCATTACGCCCTGTGGCTTCTACCTTTGCTAATGTATCTTTCGCCCCATCCGGATGAGAGCGATAATCTATGACAACATCGGCTCCTTCCTGTGCCAAACGAGTCGCAATAGCTTGTCCAATCCCTTGACTGCTTCCAGTGACAAGAGCCACTTTACCTTCAAGTTTCATGTTGTTCTTAGACCTTGATAGAAACGGGTTCAGGTTGTTGACTGTGACGTAGTTACTAGCTATCGGCATTCTGTCTGTCAGAAAAGACCAGAACAAAGTAGTAAATCGCAACCTGAACGCAAACTAACAAATCAATACGTTTCATCCTTCTGGTCTACAAGCTTGATTTAGGAACGATCGCCCGTTCTTGAACACCGCTAACGTTCCCTGCTGTCGGTGATCTCCCCGCCCGCCAAGAACTTGGTATACATAGTTGCCATTCCTAAACTTATACACCTCAGCGGCTCCTGTATTCTCCTTGGTTCCTTTGCCCAAACTTAGATTTCCCAGAGGTCCCGTAGCGCGGTAAAGCAATTCGCCCGAAGCATATCGTCTCCAAACATTTACAGTGTAATCACTTTGGCAGTTCAAGCTGAGCAGTAAATCCGCAGTAGAGTCAGCCGAGGCAAGTGAAGGGAGATGAGCTAAAACACAAGTCATCAAACCCAATAGTACTGTAGATTGTTTCGGTAGTAGTTTCATTGTCTCCTCCTGACTTGAAAGTGGGTGTAGGGGTGTAAGGGTGTACGGGTGTAGGGAAAAGCCGGACTTTCATGCTTGGCGGTGAAAAATTTTTCATTGGGACTGTCTTGAAACTTTTCAAATTACCCTGTCGTCAGAAGACCGTGAACAAGAATCAACAGCACAATCAACGTAACGATGATATAGAATTGATCGCGCTGTTGCCAAAATGCAAACACTGAAAACGCAACTCGTGCAACTGGAGTCAGAATCA